>JBJKSL010000132.1:0-6546 GCA_046704145.1 Phycisphaerae bacterium | reverse complement strand
TATCTGCTGCGGTCATGTCGGGCATTCTGCTGGTGGCCGTCCGCCGGCTGTGGCGGCACGAATTCTTTGCCGCAATGAAGCAGGCTCGTGCTTTCGAGGTCGTATCCATAGCGGTCATACCGGTGCTGTTCACTGCTGGGCTGCGGGTGGATACGGCCCGCGTCTTTCGTGATGCTTTCGGCGTGAAGACTCCTGCCGCGGTGCACGATCTGACCGTGGATGCGAACCTGACCGTTCCCTCCGGGCAGCGTACTGTGCTGATGCGCTTCATGGCAGACCAGACGACGATCGATTCGCTGATATCGGGCCACGGCTTTGAGCCCGATCCGCAGATTGACGAAGCCCGCGCAGATCACGAATCATGGGCGAAAGTGTTGCGGTTGGTGTTCGGTGATTACACTCGCCTTGGCGGCAGCGCGTGGCGGAACATGCCACCAATGCCCGATCCCGAGTGCCAACGATGGACGCGCACCGAGCACGGCAGTCAGGTGGAGACCAGCCTGCTGTGGGACGCCGCCAGCGGGCAGGCGTATCTGCTGTATCGCGTGAGCTGATTTGCTGCTCGTGGGTTCACATCGCTCGCCCTTTCCGTACAATGCCTGTCGCAGGGCCGTTGGGCTCTGCGCAATTCCTCTGAGCACGGCAGGAGCGGGCAATGGCGAGTAGTAATCGAAGGTCACGGCGTGATTTCCTCAAGAGTTCGGTGGTCACCGCGAGCACGATTGGCGCTTTGAACGCCGGATCGAGCACGCCGGTGCTGGCCATGGCGGACCAGACCGCGATCCGAAGCGGGGCAGTGAAGCCTGGCAGCAACAGCGGGCCGCGTCGCGCGTACAACGACTGGTATCGCAACAAGACGCTCAGCCGCGTGGCCTTTCCGATGGGCGGCATCGGCGCGGGCATGATTTGCCTCGAGGGCACGGGGGCGATGTCGCACGTGTCGCTGCACAACTCGCCGGAGGTCTTCAATGAGCCGGTGATGTTCGCGGCCATATGTGTTAAGGGCGGAGAGGAAACGAGCAACGGACCGGCTGGAAACCGGTCCCACACGAATGTTGCACGCGTGCTGGAGGGGCCGGTGCCGGACTGGAAGAAGTTCGGTTTGCCGGGTTCGGGCAACGGTTTGGGCGATCGTGCGTATGGTCTGCCGCGGTTCCGCGAGGCGGCATTCCTGGCGCGTTTCCCGTTCGGCAGGATCGAACTCACGGATCGCGATGTTCCGCTGAGCGTGCAAATCACCGGCTGGAGCCCCTTCATACCAGGCGATGCGGACAGTTCGAGCCTGCCCGTAGCCGCCCTGCAATACACGTTCAAGAACACCAGCAAGCAGGCCGTTGAGGCAGTGTTCTCGTTCAACGCCAAGAACTTCATGGCTCGTGGCGGAGGCAAGCGGGCGGTGGTGGGTGCGCCCAACGGCTTCATCCTGCAGCAGTCTGGCACAGAGAAAGCACCCCAGGATGAAGGCGCATTTTGTGCGACGGTGGATCAGCCCGCCAAGGTGAATCTCGCTTGGTTCCGTGGCGGTTGGTTCGACGCGTTGACCATGGCCTGGAAGGACATCGCCAATGGTGCGTGCTTCGATCGGCCTGCAATTTCAGAGGGCGAGCCTTCGCCGGGCGCGAGCCTGTTCGTGCCGCTGAGAATCGCACCGGGCAGGACCGCAACCGTGGTCGTGCGGCTGTGCTGGTATTCAGGCAAAACGACCATTCGCATCGGCAAAGACCCAGCCTCCATGCCGGCTGACGAGCAGGTGAAGGGCAACTACAAGCCGTGGTACACGGCCAAGTTCAACGACATCAGGATGCTGGCGGGCTTCTGGAAGGACAATTATGCGTCGCTGTCCAAGCGCACGGAAGAGTTCAGCGATTGTTTCTACGACAGCACGCTGCCGCCCGAGGTGCTCGAGGCGGTGGCTGCCAATCTGACCATACTCAAATCGCCCACCGTGCTGCGGCAGACTGACGGCCGCCTTTGGGGCTGGGAAGGCTGCAGCGACGGGTGCGGTTGCTGTCACGGCTCGTGCACGCACGTATGGAACTACGCCCAGGCGATCTGCCATCTGTTCCCCAGCCTGGAGCGTTCACTGCGCGAGACAGAGTTCGAAGTCTCGCAGCAAAAGGACGGGCATCAGGCGTTCCGTACGTCGTTGCCGATCCGCACGCAGGTACACGATTTCCATGCAGCGGCCGACGGCCAACTTGGCGGCATCATGAAGGTGCATCGCGAGTGGCGGATCAGCGGTGATACCGAATGGCTGCGGAGCATATGGCCCAAGGCTCGCGAGAGTATGGATTACTGCATCCGAACGTGGGACCCCGCTCGCAAGGGCATCGTCGAAGAGCCGCACCACAACACGTATGACATCGAGTTCTGGGGCCCCGACGGCATGTGCACGAGCTTCTATCTCGGGGCTCTGACCGCCGCGGCCGCCATGGGCAGAGCGCTGAACGAGAACGTGTCGGAGTATCTCAACCTGCTGATTAAGGGCCGGGAATACCTCGAGGAGGAACTGTACAACGGCGAGTATTTCTTCCAGAAGGTCAAATGGGAAGGCCTCAAGGCCAAGAGCCCGCTGGAAATGCACAGCATGGTCGGCAAGTACGCCCCCGAGGCGGTCGAACTGCTGAGGAAGGAAGGGCCCAAGTATCAGTACGGCACTGGCTGTCTGTCGGACGGCGTGCTGGGGGCGTGGATTGCGCGGTGCTGCGACGTGGCGGACTACATGGACGCCAGAAAAGTGGCGAACCATCTGCGCAGCGTGCACAAGTACAACCTCAAGCACGATCTGACCGCGCACGCCAATCCGCAACGGCCGAGTTACGCGTGCGGGGCCGAGGGCGGATTGCTGCTGTGTACGTGGCCCAAGGGCGGGGCGTTGTCGCTACCGTTCGTGTACAGCAACGAGGTGTGGACGGGCATTGAGTACCAGGTCGCGGCCCATCTGATGATGATGGGTTTGGTCGGCGAAGGGCTCGACGTGGTTCGCGCCTGCCGCGATCGCTACGACGGTGCGGTTCGCAATCCGTTCAATGAGTACGAATGCGGGCACTGGTACGCCCGGGCCATGTCCTCGTACGCCATGCTGCAGGGTCTGAGCGGGGCGACCTACGATGCGGTGACCAAGACGCTGTCGATCAAGCCGTCGATCAAGGGCGATTTCCGCTCGTTCCTGTCCACAGCCGGCGGCTTCGGTACGGTGGGCGTCAAGAACGGCAAGCCCTTCATCGAGGTCAAGTCGGGCAAGATTGACGTTAGCCGAATCGATTACGCCCCGGCGTGAGGCAAACGGTTCCAGTCAGGATCCGATGTAACGGGCGTAGAGCGTGCGGGCCCGGTCGGCCAGCTTGGTGCCGGCAACGATGGCGCGGGCGTCGGGGAAGAGCGTCAGTTGCAGGTCGTCGATGCACGCCTTTAGCATGAAGCTGTTGAACTGCATGTCCTTTGCGCCGCCGGCGCGAAGCTTGTCAGCGATTGCGGCGAAATCGACCGAGGCAGGTTCCGCAGGGGTCACTTGTACGGCATTGCGGCCGCAGAGGATCGTAGTCCCACCTGCCAGCTTTCCAGCCAAATAGCTGAACTCGTGCTTGTCGCAACACGGGCAGTCGCCGGTCTTCGCACGCGAGACGTTCAGGTGTGAAATGCGGTTTTGCCAGGCATCGAAGTGTAGCAGCCGGCGATCGACGGCCTCGGTATGTCCGGTGAGAATCTTGATTGCAGCCAGTACCTCATGTGCGGCGACGATGCTGACCGTCGGTCCGAGGATGCCCGCGGTGTCGCAGGTGGGGTTGAACTCGGGTGGCGGGGCATGCTCAAACACGCAGCGCAGGCACGGCCCTTCGCCGGGCAGGATGGGCAGGCATAAACCGGTGGCGCCCACGCACGCTCCGTAAATCCACGGTCTCGACGTCTTCACTGCCAGATCGTTGAGCAGATACCTCGTCTCGAAATTGTCCGTGCCGTCCAGCAGCAGGTCCGCACCTTCGGCAAGTTGTTCGATATTGCGGTAGCTGCCGTCGGCGATTACGGCTTCGACGGCAACCTGCGAGTTGATGCGTGAAAGCTTACGCCGTGCCGCCTCGGCCTTGGGCAAGCCGGCGGTAATGTCGTCCTGGTCGAAGAGCACCTGCCGTTGGAGGTTGTTCAGTTCTATGAAATCGCGATCGACAATCCGCAAGAAGCCCACGCCTGCGCGCACAACGGCATCGGCGATGTGCGTGCCGAGTGCTCCGCAGCCGACCAGCAGCACGCGCGAATCAGCCAAGCAACGCTGGCCGTCTTCACCGATGGGCGGGAAGAGAATCTGTCGCGAGTAGCGGAACATGGTTTTGATTTGTAGTTTGTAGTTTGTTTGTTGTAGTTTGTAGTTGGCACTTCCAGACTACAAGCTACCAACTACAACACACGAACTACCTTCTAAGAAACCACGATATTCACCATTCGTCCGGGGATGCACACCACCTTGCGAACGGTCTTGCCCGCAAGCTCCTTCACGATCTTTTCGTCGGCCATGGCGGCTTCCTGCATGGCGGACTGCACGGAGGCTGCATCGGTCGGCAGCAGGATTCGCGAGCGGAGCTTGCCGTTGATCTGCACGGGGATTTCGACCTCCGACTCGACGGTCATGGCCTCGTCATAGCTCGGCCACGTCTCGCGCGAGATCGAGTCCTTCCACGACGCACCGCAGACCCGCTGCCAAAGCTCCTCGGCTATGTGCGGAGCAATAGGCGAAAGCAGCTTGAGGAAGGGCTCGGCGATCTGCCGCGGGAGCTTGTCGCCCTTGAGCGCATTGTTCAACTCGATAAGACCGGCAATGGCTGTGTTGAAGCGCAGGCCTTCCATGTCGTTGGTTACGCGCTTGATAGTCTTGTGCAGCAGACGCACGAGCGCATCATCCGCGAGATCGTCCGCGACTTTCAGCGAGCCATCCTCGGCCACGAACCGCTTCCAGACTGATTGCAGGAATCGGTGCAGGCCGATGATGTCGCGCGTGCTCCATGGTATGCTGGCCTCCAGCGGCCCCATGTACATCTCGTATGCCCGGAGCGAGTCGGTCCCGAAGCGATGGCAGATGTCGTCGGGAGCCTCGGCGTTCTTGAGGCTCTTGCCCATCTTGCCGTAGACCTGCTTGACCGGTTCACCCTTGTAGAAGAACTGGTGGCCGGGCTCGCCCTGCACCTCCATGGCGGGTTTGCCGTCCTGGTCGACCACCTCTTGCGCGGGCACGTACAGGCCGCGGGCATCCTGGTAAGCGTAGGCCTGAATGTAGCCCTGGTTGACGAGGCGGCCGAAGGGCTCGGGCGTGCTCACGTGGCCGAGGTCGTGCAGCACCTTGTGCCAGAATCGTGAATACAGCAGGTGCAGCACGGCATGTTCGGCGCCGCCGACGTACAGATCCACACCGCCGCTGCTGGCCTGGCGCGGGTCGTCGTTGTTGGGCAGCATCCAGTACTCTTCGATCTTCGGCGCGACGAAGCGTTGCTCGTTGTGGTTGTCGAGGTAGCGCAGGTAGTACCAGCATGAGCCGGCCCACTGCGGCATAGTATTGAGTTCTCGCTGGAACTCGCGTACTTGCACGCCCGCCGGAGCGGCTTCGTTCGGCTTGAGCGTGACCACTGCACCAGTCTTGTTCACGTAGCCGCGGACCTTCGCCCATTCGGTGGCCCGTCCCAGCGGTGGAGCCGGCGGAGCCTCGGGATCGTTGCTGGCCTGCGGGCGGTAGTCGGCGATGGCCGGCAACTCGACGGGCAGCACGCTCTCGTCGAGGCCGAAGACCTCGCCCGTCTTCAGGTCATGCGCGATGGGGAACGGCTCACCCCAATAACGCTGGCGGCTGAACAGCCAGTCGCGCAACTTGTAGTTCACCGCGCCCTTGCCCAGGCCGTCGGCCTCCAGCCACTCGATGATGCGCTGTTTGAAGCTCGGCGTAGGCAGGCCGTCGAACTGATCCGAGTTGACCGCGGTGCCGTCGCCGGTGAAGCCGCGCCAGTCCACGCCGGGCGGCGGCTCGACCACCTGGACGATGGGCAGGTTGAACTTGGTGGCGAATTCGAAGTCGCGGGTGTCGTGGGCGGGGACGGCCATAATCGCGCCGGTGCCGTAGCCCATCAGCACGTAGTCGGCGATCCAGATGGGGATGCGTTTGTCGTTGACCGGGTTGATGGCGTAGCCGCCGGTGAAGACGCCCGTCTTCTCCTTGGTGTCGGCCGTGCGATCGAGGTCGGACTTATTGCGAGCCTGTTCGACGTAGGCTCGCACGGAGTCACGCTGCTCGGCCGTAGTGACCATGTCAACAAGCTCATGCTCCGGAGCCAGTACCATGTATGTGGCACCAAAGAGCGTGTCCGGCCGAGTAGTGTAAACGCGGATGACTTCGCCTTCGCCGTCGACGATCTCAAAATCGACCTCGGCGCCTTCACTGCGGCCGATCCAGTTGCGCTGCATGAGCTTGATCGGCTCCGGCCAGTTCACGAAGGCCAAGTCGCGCTCGAGGCGATCCGCGTACTTCGTGATCCGCATCATCCATTGCCGCAGCGGCCGGCGAAAGAC
>JBJKSL010000131.1:0-5583 GCA_046704145.1 Phycisphaerae bacterium | reverse complement strand
GCTCATCACTGATTCGACCTGCTCGCGATAGCCGGAGTGACTGCCGCCACCATGGCCGTGCCCGGACCAGCCCAGCCCCACGATTTGCAGACGCTCGCCTCCGATGTCGAGTATACGACGCTCATCTTCGAGATAATTGCGCTCGTGGCTTCGCAAGTAGTCGCGAGCCAATGCGGGCGAGTCGATCAGATCATGATTGCCGATGACCACGAAGCGGCCGTAACGGCTCTCCATGTGAGCCAGCCCTTTGCAGGCCGGCGGCAGGAACGCAAAATCGTGATCGACCGTGTCGCCTGTGACCGCAATGATGTCGCTGCCTAGCTTGTTGACCGTGTCAATTACCGTAGGCAGATGGTCCGGCCGAAAGAGTCGGCCCACGTGCAGATCGCTCACGTGCGTGATGGTCAGCCCGCGCAGCCGCTCCGGCAGATTCGCCAGACGCATCTCTCTCTTGCGGACGATGAATCGGCCTTGTTGCCGTAACCCGCCCGCTACCGTGCCGCCCGCGATCAACAACGGGCCAGTCGAGATCGCGCCAGTGAGAAAAGACCGACGGCTGAGTCCGGCCGCGGTTTCAGTTTGCGGGCAGTCGTCCGACGCGTCCGCATCCTCGCCGCCTGCATTGGCGACAGACGGCGAGTTCAAACCCTCAGCTTCGCGACCGACAGCAAACGCCCCTAAACTGCGTACTCCGACTTGAACACGGCGTGCACCCCACAATGCGAAGCCGACCATTCCACCCAGTGCCAGGCACATGTACCAGGCCAGCATCCACATCAGCACTGGCACCGGCAGCAGGTCGTACGCGTGCCAGCCAACCATGACCAGGCCGAGCGGGGCAAGCACCACCAGCGTATAGCCGCCCAACAGAATGCGCAGCCATCGGCGGACACGTCCACCTCGGGCCGGTCGCTGAGCATCATCAGCAGGCTCGGCAGCAGCAGCCAGCCTTTCATCCATCCACGCCCACCACACCACGGTCGGACAGGCCAGCAGCACCAGTAGCAGCGGAAAGAACCCGTGTCCGTGTCTTCCCTGAACTCCCAGGACTCGCAGCCCGATCTGAACCGCAATCACGCCGGCCGCGCCCACGAGTACCGCCGTGCGTAGCCTGCGTTGCCATAAGCGTGTGGGTTTCGGAGTATCCATTCTGTCGTGAAGGTGATACACGCGATAACGAAATCGGTCGCGGCCGGGCCTCGGTGGTAGCCGCTAAAAGCCTCCCCGAGAGACTTGCCCGATTATAGACGGCCTTCTCACCTTCGAGGAAGATCTAGCCCTGCCGCTTCCGCACGCCATCGCAAGCCGCTTCCGCCCGGCTGCCGGTGCAGGATCCCTCCCCGCACCCACTCTTGCCGCTGGTGCAGGAATCCATTCCTGCACCCACTCTTGCGGGAATCCGTTCCCGCGATTTCGTTCTCAGCTTCTCGCCGTAAGGTCCGCACAAGCTTGACGCCAAGCCCCCCGCGAGGGAGACTTAAGCAAGGTTCCGATCAGCGGTTATGATGCAACGGAGGTCACAGCATGAGCGAAACTGTCAGTCCTGGAACAAATGCCTCCAGCACTTCCGGCCACAAGGCGGGCACTCCACAGCCGGTCATCCTTCGTGATTGGCCGAAGATCATCATGATGATCCCCACGCTTTTCGCAGCGATCATCTGCGGCGTACTCACCGCCATCTACCAGGAGCCGCCGGCCTCCGACCAGTTCATGTGGAAGCACTACATCGGCCTGTTCTTCCTGCTGATCATGGCCGTCAACATGACCTTCCTGCTCTACGACCTCAGCCTGCGCGGCTTTATCATTGTTGCCCTGGCTGTAGTCGCGGTCATACTCGGCCTCTTCCTCCTCAACCAGGAGATGCAAGGCAGAGTCTGGACCGCTATCGGCCGAGCGCTCAGCCTGCGCGTGTGGGCCAACGCTGCGTTCTATTTCACCTTTGCGTTGATCTTGTTGCTCAACCTGGGCATCGCTTGGCTCATAACCCGATTCAACTACTGGAAGGTCGAGAACAACGAGATCATCATTCACGAAGGCTTCATGCATGAGCAGGAGCGCCATCCGACCGCCCAGGCTCGCTTCAAAATGGTGATCGACGACATCGTCGAGTACGGTCTCATGGGCTCGGGCAAGCTGGTGTTCTTTTTCGGCGACAACAACACCCAGCACGAGTTGACCACCGTGCTTCGCGTGCATCGTAAGGCCAAAGCCCTCGATGAACTGCTCGGCCGAGTCGCCGTCGTCGAGAGATGAGCAAGTTAGCCGCTCGCGGCTTCGCACTCTTCTTGCTTCGGGTTCCTCGGGTTCCTCGGGTGCCCCATCCCTTCGCTCTGGAAGGGGTGCGGGATATGCACGAAAACTGTGTGAGTACGCTTCTTCGGAGCTGACCTCGGATGCCTATCGACTGCTGGCAGATGCTGGCTTCGACCGGACTTGACGCATGGATGCAACTGGGCTGGCAGGCCTGGGTGACTCTCGGCGTGGTCATGCTCGTGCTCGGCCTACTCGTCTTCACGCAGTACGGGGCAGATCTGGTTCTGCTCGGTGGCGTGACCATCCTGTTGATCACCCGCGTAATCGATACCAAGGGCGCCTTCGCCGGCATGGCCAACGAGGGCATGCTCACCGTAGCCGTGCTCTACGTAGTGGGTTGCGCGTTGGATTCCACCGGGGCCACCGGCTGGGTGGTCCAAAAGTTCCTCCGTCGGCCCAAGACGGTGCCCGGAGCCATGCTGCGATTGATGGCTCCCGTCTCATTCGTCAGCGCGTGGCTCAACAACACGCCCGTGGTTGCCATGTTCATGCCCGCGGTCAACGACTGGGCCCGGCAGAATCGCATCTCGCCGTCCAAGCTGATGATACCCTTGAGTTACGCGGCACTGCTCGGCGGTTGCTGCACACTCATCGGCACCAGCACCAACCTGGTCGTCCACGGCCTGCTGCTCGCATACAAGGATCCGGTCACCGGCAAACACATCGCCGGCTTCGGCATGTTCGATTTTATGTGGGTCGGCCTGCCCTGTGCCGTCATCGGCATCGCCGTCATCATCGCCACTCACCGCTGGCTGTTGCCCGAGCGGCGCCGCATCATCGACGAGACCGCCGATCCTCGCGAGTACACCGTCGAGATGAAGGTCGACCCCGCCGGCCCGCTCGTAGGCAAGACCATCGAAGAGGCCGGGCTTCGCCATCTGCCCAAGACCTTCGTGGCCGAGATCAATCGCGGCCGGAGCGTCATCCCTGCCGTGGGGCCACGTGAAAAACTGCAGGCCAACGACCAACTGGTATTCGTCGGCATCGTCGATTCCGTCGTCGACCTGCAAAAGATCCGCGGTCTCGTGCCCGCTACCGATCAGGTCTTTAAGCTCGGCAGTGCCCGTCCAGAACGCTGCTTGATCGAGGCCGTCGTCTCCGAACGCTGCCCGCTCATCGGCCAAACCATCCGCGACGGCCGATTTCGCACCGTCTACAACGCCGTGGTCATCGCCGTTGCCCGTAGCGGCGAACGTATCCATGCCAAGATTGGCGACATCGTCCTCCGCCCCGGCGACACGTTATTGCTGGAGGCTCACCCCTCGCTCGTCGAACAGCAGCGGAACTCCCGCCATTTCTATCTCGTCAGCAAGGTCGAAAACTTCAGCCCCGTTCGCCACGACCGCGCCCTCCTGGCCCTGGCCATCCTGCTGGCCATGATCGCCGTGGTCAGCACCGAGCTGCTCACCATGCTCGAGGCGGGCATGCTCGCGGCCGGAGCCATGATCGTCACCCGCTGCTGCACCGGTTTTGCTGCCCGCCGCAGCATCGACTGGAACGTCCTGCTCGCCATCGCCGCCTCGCTGGCCATCGGCAAAGCCATCGAGAGTACCGGCCTGGCCGACGTGCTCGCGAGCCAGTTGATCGGCTTGGCCTCCGGACAAGCTTGGCTGTCGCTGGTGGCGATGTATGGAGTGTCGCTATTGCTGACCGAGTTGGTCACCAACAACGCCGCAGCCGTGCTGGTCTTTCCTATCGCGATGGAGACCGCATCCAAACTCGGCGTGAACTACATGCCCTTCGTGCTGGCCATCACCCTCGCGGCGAGCCTTGGCTTTGCCACCCCCATGGGCTATCAGACCCACATGATGGTCTACGGCCCCGGCGGCTACAAATTCACTGACTTCCTCAGGATCGGCCTGGTTCTCGACGTAGTCTGCTGGATCGTCGCAGTGCTCGTCATCCCTATAGTCTTCCCCTTCCATTAACGCGACCGTGTAGCCGCAATCCCAATCGTCTCCAACACTACCGTTTAGCCGCAATCCCGAAGGGATGCGCTTCCCGCTCCATCGCGCCTGACGCAATCTCTGAGGCCTGAGGTGACCTCTGCCGATTGCATTGACGCCAAACCTTCCGCACAATACGCCAGGAATGGCAGCACAGACCAAATCCACTCGCAAACGACTGGAACTCCACTGGAAGATCGTCATCGGCCTCCTGATCGGAGCAGGTTGCGGCATCCTCGCGCGGGCACTCATGCCGCCGCTGGCCGACGGCACCGCCGATCCCCGCGTGGCCTGGATCATCTACTACATCGCTGAGCCCGCCGGGCAGATATTCCTGCGGTTGATCTTCATGGTCGTGGTGCCGCTGCTGTTCTGTGCATTGGTGCTCGGCGTGGCCGGCGCGGGCAATGTTCGCACACTGGGAAAGATGGGCCTCTATGCGTTCGTGTTGACTGTCGTGCTGTCGGCCGCGTCGGTCGGCCTCGGCGTGCTACTGGCTGACACCTTGCGCCCCGGCTATCGCCTCGATCCCGAACAGCGCACTCTCCTGCGCGATCAATACTCGGCCAAGGCTGCCACCTTAACGGCTCAAGCCGCCAAGGCACGGCCCATGCGCGATGTGCTGCTCGACATCATCCCCCGCAACCCTCTGCGAGAGATGGTGGAGTGCATCGACGGCACCTCGCCCGGCGGAATCCTCGCGGTGATGTTCTTCGCCCTCGCGCTTGGCGTTGCCTTGATGTCTGCCCCCGCGCGGGCCGCACCGGTTATCGCCGTACTGGAGGGCATCTACGAGGCCACCATGGCCATCGTCGCTTTCGCGATGCGACTGGCTCCCCTCGGCGTGGCTGGTTTGATGTTCGCCATCACCGCCGCTCTGGGCATGCGAATCTTCAGCATCCTCGCCTGGTACGTCGCCACGGTCATGGCCGGCCTGACCATACACGTGGTCGTCGTCTACTCCCTTGTCGTCTGGCTGATCGGCCGCATGCGCCCGTGGCAGTTTTTCACCCGTATCTCCGATGCCATGGTCACCGCTTTCGCGACCTCCTCCTCTAACGCGACTTTGCCCACCTCCATCCGCGTGGCCAACGAAAAGCTCGGCTTGCGGCCGGAGGTCACCAACTTCGTCCTGACCGTCGGTGCCACCGCAAACCAGAACGGTACCGCGCTCTACGAGGGCGTGACTGTGCTGTTCCTCGCCCAGGTCTTCGGCGTACACCTGAGCATCAGCCAGCAGTTCATGGTCGCACTGATGTGCATCTTTGCGGGCATCGGTACCGCAGGCGTGCCCGGCGGATCGATACCGTTCATCGCTTTAGTG
>JBJKSL010000130.1:0-4341 GCA_046704145.1 Phycisphaerae bacterium | reverse complement strand
ACACCGTGCAGGTGTTCGGCGAGGCCGGCGGCATTCGAGAGCTGGAAGTCGACGGCATTCACGTGGTCTGCATTGCCGAGCCCTACTCCAACGCGATGGGCTTTGCCCGCCGGGTGCTTTCGTTCGGACGTTTCGCCCGCGGTGCGGCAAAGGTGGTGCAAGGGCTGGATGCGGACCTGGTCCTCGCGACATCCACCCCGCTGACCGTCGGCATACCGGGCATGAAGGGTGCGAAGAAGCTGGGCGTGCCGTTCGTGTTTGAAGTTCGCGACCTGTGGCCGGAGATTCCAATTGCGATCGGAATTGTGCGTAATCCGCTGTTGAAATGGTATCTGCACCGGCTGGAACGCAAGATCTACTTCGCCGCCTCGAGAATCGTTGCGTTGTCGTCGGGAATGAAGGAAGGCATTTGTCAGACCGGTTACCCGGCCGACCGTGTGACCGTGATCCCCAACGCCGCGGATCTGGATTTGTTTCGGCCGGACCCGCAGCCGCTAGCCGACGAGCGATTTGGACCGCCGGAGGATTTTCGGCTGGTATTCACCGGCGCTCATGGCTTGGCTAACGGGTTGGATGCAGTACTGGATGCAGCTGCGGAGATAAAGCGCCGCGGTGCGAAGGGCGTGCGATTCGTGTTCATCGGCAAGGGCGGGCAGAAGGATCGGCTGATGGCCCGCAGCCGAGCAGAGGGCTTGGATCAGATCACGACGTGGGTGGATTCAGTTCCCAAGGCGGAGTTGGCCGGTTTGCTGCCAAGAATGGACGCGGGCATGATGATCCTGAAGAACCTGCCGGCGTTCTATTACGGAACCTCGCCCAACAAGTTCTTTGATTACATCGCGAGCGGGATCCCGGTGCTGAACAACTATCCGGGATGGTTGGCGGGATTGATTTCCGAGCATCGCTGCGGCGTGGTGGTGCCGCCGGATGACCCTGAAGCTTTTGCGGATGCGGTGCTATGGCTGCGCGATCACCGGGATGAGGCGGAAGAGATGGGCCGACGCGGCCGACAGTTGGCGGAAGAGCAATTCTCGCGGGATCGGCTGGGGAATGCGTTCGTCCGGACGCTGGAGGAGGCGAAGGCGTCATACCGCAGCAAGCGAACATGACACGCGGGCCTTGCTGATTGAATCGTTATTGCGAAGAGGGGCCGATGGAGGTGATGAACTCCACGGAGCGGCGTGCGGTGGTCTCGTTGGCTCGCGGGTGAAGGGGCAGATTCACGACTTCGCGGCTGGCACGGTCGGCCTCGGGGCACATTCCCGTTCGATAGCCGTAATCCTCGAGCCGGGTTTCCTGGGGATGCAGGGGACACTCGAACCAACTGCCAAGCTCTACGAAATGATGCCCTGCCGTGGCCAGAGCTCGTTCCTTGTCGGCCACGCGCACCGGATAGCGTACGAGAGCAGGGTTGACGTGCTCTGGGAGCTTGGTCACCGGCCAGTTGTGCTGAGTGAGCAGTTCATCATAGAGCCGGCGCATTTTCCGGCGATGGGCGAGAATGCTGTCCCACTTTCGTAATTGCTTGAGTCCGGAACGTGCCTGGACTGCGCTCATGCCCCTGAAGAAGCCTGGCTGCTGCTGCGGCCCTAGTTCGGCGTTGCTGGACGAACCTGTGGTCAGCCCTTTTGCGGAAAGCCAACGGAAGACGTTCTGGGCCAGTATAGTGGTCCGCGGATAGATCACGCTTCGGTATACTGCGAGCTGCGCGCCCAAGGTGGCAGCCTGCTTGGTGGTGGGCGGGGCAAGTTCCTTCTCGCATATCTGCCGAATGCGTTCAGCCAAGGCGCCATCGCTGGTCACCGCCATTCCGCCAAGACCGGTTGTGTAGGGCTTGTTCCACTGAAAAGAGAAATATGCGGCTTGCCCGAAGGTGCCCAGCAGCTTGCCGCGATATTCAGAGCCGAGAGCCAGACAGCAGTCCTCAATAAAAGGAAGCCCTTTCCGTTGAGCGATGTCGACTATCGCATCGAGGTCAGCGGGGTAGCCGTACGTGTGCTGGGCAATGATCAGCTTGGTGCGCGGGGTGATGGCCGACTCAATGCGGTTGACGTCGATGTTGAAGGTGGACGGCTCAATATCAACGAACACCGGCCGCGCTCCGAGATACATCATAGGATTGACGGCCATCACGCAGGTGTACCCCGGCATGATGATTTCGTCGCCCTCGCCGATGCCCAGCGCCCGCAGAATGGCGTAAAGAGCGACCCTGCCCTTCCAGAAACCGAAGGCATGGCCGGTACCGAGCTTCGCAGCGAAGGCTTCCTGGTAGGAGGTCAAGGTATCAGGCATCCGTCGGTGACTCCAACACAATTCTCAAGAAGATGACGACTCGTACGCGCAATCGCGGGCTAAATGCTGTCACACGGCACGCGTACGCGCCGCGTGCAAGGGACGCGACTGCGTATCAGAGATCCTTTTCAAACCACAGGCCGGCGGAGGACTCATGAGTGACCTGCCATCCGGTACGCCTGTAAAATGCGATGGCTCGGCCGTTCTCCGGACGGACGGACAAGCCGTAGCGTTTATGGCCCTTCTCACGCAGCATGGACTCGAAGTACTCGGTCATGGCCTGGGCCGCCCCGCTGCCGCGATGTCCCGACGAAACCGCGATGGAAAGCAGCCTCACCGGGCACTGGTTGGCCGGACCGGTTGGTGCGACAACCTGCTTCTCTCCGCCGGGCAGCAGCGACCGCATGGCCACACGAATGTGCCCGAAACGAGCACCTATGGTGTGGCGAATTCGGCTGTTCGTAACCAGCTTGGCTGCGATGAGGGGCACAGCCATCGCGGCGTTTCGTCGGTAGAAGCTGCGGAAATGGCCTGGCGAATCGCTGGTGCCGACGACGAAGCCAATAACCTCGCCTGCGGACGTTCGTGCAACTACGCCGCAGCTGAGTTGCTGACGAAGAAACTCACCGTAGAATCTGCGGAGGAACCACGGCCCGAGTTGCGTCAGAAAATAGTCTGGAAAGCAGCGCTGATGGAGTGCAGCAACTTCGGCAAGGTCAGCCAACGTCAGCGGAGCCACCTGCACGCCTGCGTGAGATGAGGCACGGGCGGAATTGCCCTGTGTTTGTGAATCGCTCATACGAGTTCACGTCCTTTTGTACGTAGCAAAGGGTGCGTGAGATTACTGCGGGCAGTGTCCAGCGCCGTAGCGACCCGAGGCCACATGCCGGCATCGGCGTCATAAGCTTACCACTCCACCACCGGCAGCAGTTCCTTCGCGGCCACGGCCTGGAGCAGTTCCTCGGTCCTGCCCGCGATGACGTTTCGATCGAATCGGGGTGCCAATGCCAGTGCGTTGCGACTGAGTTCTTCTCGTATAGCCGGACTGTCCGCAAGCTCGCGCAGAGCATCGGCCAGAGCCTGCGAATCTCCCGCCGGGAACAGACGCCCAACGTTGTAGCGATTCACAAGTTGTTCGGCTTCACAGCCCGCCGTCACCACGGCGGGAATGCCGGCCGCGAGTGCCTCGTAACCCTTCGATGGCATAGTGCCCGGCAGGGATGCCGCCAACGGAATCAGGCTTATATCCATACTGGCAAGTATGGCGGGCATACGTGTCTTGGGCTGATGCGGATAGAAGGCGATGTTCTTGAGCCCGGCAGCCTGGGCACGGGCGACCAAGTCGGCCTTGGTCGGTCCCTCCCCCACCATTACGATGCGAATGCGCGGATGATCCTGCAACTTCGCAGCCGTCTCAACTACAACCTCCAGGCCCTGAAAGATTCCGTGCAGGCCACAGTAGCCGATGGCGACCTCCCCCGGCTGAATGCCGAACTCCTTGCGGATCTCTTCGCTGCGCAGTTCGGGACGGAAAAATGACGTATCGACACCGTTGGAGATCACGCCTACCGGTGCGTTGGGGAAACGGCTGCGAATCTGCTCGGCCGCCCCAGGGTTGGTCAACGCTACACAAGATGAGTGTCGGTATGCAAATGCCTCCAGCCACTCCATGAGCTTGAGTTGTTTGCCCCCAATGATATCGCCCATTCGCACGGCGACATCGGGCCAAATGTCGGACACCATAAAAACCATCCGTGAACGAGTCAGGGCGGCCATCGGTATGCCGGAGAATGCCAGGAATAATGGCGGGCTCTCGACGACCAGCAAGTCCAGCTTGCCGATCCACCAGGTGCCGAGCAGGAATGAGCTCACTACGAAGGACATGTAGCTGGCCAGGCGGACCAGCAAGTTCGACGATTTGCTCGGAAAGATGGCGGTGCGAATGATCCGCATGCCGTTCATCTCCTCACGAGCGAAAATGCGTCGGCGGTACGCGTCAAAGACGCGTCCGGTGGGGTAATTGGGCATCGCGGTTATGATGGTGAGTTC
>JBJKSL010000129.1:0-7632 GCA_046704145.1 Phycisphaerae bacterium | reverse complement strand
GGCCGGAGCCAATTGGCAGCGAATCATACACCCCGACGATCTGCCCGCCACCCTGGACGCCTGGGCCAAGGCCATCCGTACGGGAACCATCAAAGGCGGCATCGAACACCGCGTGCTCCGCCACGACGGCGAATATCACTGGTTCCTAACCAAGGCCATTCCCCTGCGCGACCAACAGGGCCAGGTCATCCGCTGGCTGGGCTCCTCAACCGACATCCACGACCAGAAGTGTGCCCAGGAACAATTGCAGCATATCAACGAACTACTCGAGGAACGCGTCGAAGAACGCACCCACAGTCTGCGCGAACATCAGGAACAACTGCGGGCCATGGCCAGCGACCTTACGCTCACCGAGCAGCGCGAACGCCGCCGCTTGGCCGCCGAGTTGCACGACTACCTGGCTCAGTTGCTCGTCGCCTCCAAGATGAAGATGCGCCTGCTGGGGCAACTAAGCCGCTCACCGCGCGGAGAATCCATCGTCAGCGAAATCAACGACCTGCTCGAACAGTCCCTCAAGTACACGCGTACTTTGATCGCCGAGTTGAGTCCGACCGTGCTCTACGAAGCCGGCCTCACCTCTGCAGTACGCTGGCTGGGCGAGCAGATGCACCGTCACGGCTTGCGCGTCGAAGTGCAGGACGCCGACAGCGATATCAACATGCCTGACGACCAGGCCGTGCTCGTGTTTCAAACCATCCGCGAACTGCTCATCAACGTGGCCAAGCATGCAATGGTGCACGAAGCCGCCGTACTGCTGGAATTGGATCGGCCTGACCAGTTGACCGTGACCGTCGCCGACCAAGGCGTGGGTTTCGATCTGTCGACCACCGATGGACCGACGGCCGTGGGCAAGTACGGCTTGTTCAGCATTCGCGAACGACTCGAAGCTCTGGGCGGCACGTTCGAGATCGACTCTGCGCCGGGTCGGGGCACACGAGCTACTTTCACCGTGCCCTTGCCCACAACCGAACGCGCCGGCGCGCCTGTACCGCCGGCTGAAGCCGCTGAACCTCCACGGCGCACGCCAAGCCGAGCTGCCCAACGGCGCATCACGCGCGTGCTGCTCGCCGACGATCATCACATGGTGCGCGAGGGCCTGCGCAGCATCATTGAGAGTGAGCCGCGCTTGCGTGTGGTAGGCGAGGCCTCCAACGGCGAGGAGGCCGTTCAGCAGGCACGCCTCCTGCGTCCCGACGTGGTCGTCATGGACATAAACATGCCCAAGCTCAACGGTATCGAGGCCACGCGTCGCATCAAGGAAGAACTGCCCTCCATCGCAATCGTGGCCCTGTCTATGCATGAAGACAAATCCATGATCGCTGCCATGAAAGAGGCCGGCGCCGTCTCTTATATCCCCAAGGGCGGAGCCTCCGACGAACTCTCCCGGGCCATCCGCGAGGCCCATTACCTCACGCTTGCCAATCCGCAATGGTCGGGGACCGATGTAGCTGCCCCATCGGCAAATCCCTGAAAAGGCGCCGTTTCTGCGACCTTGCCTTAGCAAAGTCATGGGGTGATCCCTGATTTGGCGGCTTTTCGAAGTTTAGCCCCTGTTTCCAGATTCCCCACTTTGATAGGCTGGGGCTCGCGGAGTGAGGAACGGAGGGCACCACGAAAGTTGCGCAAGCCTTCAGTGCCACCTTTGTGACGCTGCAGTGACGCGAGTTCGACTGACGGATGGACCGCCCCGGGGATCTCACTAGGGACCAGTACCTGCATGACGAATAGGTCGATGATGTTCAATAACCGAACCATTAAACAGGCGCAGCATCGCCAGACGAGCCGCATTAACACCAGCGGACTGGAGTTACTCTCCGAAGTGGCCGGACAGCTACTCTCCTCCGCCGATCCCGTCCAGTGGCTTGCCGAACTCTTTCCACGCCTGGCTGAGTGCCTCAGTCTCGACGCTTATTGCCATTACCAGCTCGAACAAGGGGCTGATACTCTCGTGCTGCAGGCCCATGCCGGCATACGCCCTGACGTGGTTCCGAGTATCGCACGCCTCGAACTCGCCGACATGCTCAGCACTGCTCCGGACCAGGATTTACCTGCTGATGATCCCGCCCGTCCCCTGCTGGCCAGAACACTGGATGCAAGAGCGTATTTCTGCTATCCCCTGCTGGTCGATCATGACATTTATGGAGCACTGGCCTTTTCTTCCACGCGACGGGATGACTTCGTCTCCGGCGAGATCCATCTGCTCCGCACCATCTGCCACCAGACCGCCGCCGCCGTCGAACGCAAACGCCTGAAAGCCGAGCCGGTCACCCCTGCTGCCGATCGCGCCGCACTGGACAACGAACGCCGGCGCCTGCAGGCCGTCCTCGACGTGCTGCCCGTCGGAGTGTTCATCGCCGATCAAAACGGACGCGTGACCGCAGTGAATACATCGGCGTCCAACATCTGGGGCCGCTTGCCCGTGCAGTCGCCGACCCTCGAACAGTTCGCCGACTACTACAAAGCCTATTCGCCGCGTACCGGCAAGCCTGTGGCATTTCGAGAACGCGGCCTCTATCGGGCGGCCACCAAGGGCGAGCGGGTCTGCAACGATGAATTCGAGATCGTGCGACCGGACGGCCGCCGGACCATTCTCAACCACGCCGTGCCCATCCGCGACGCCGGCGGCGCACTTATGGGCGGCGTGACCGTGGCTGTCGACGTTACCGACTTCAAGCGCACACAACGCCAACTGCTCGAACTGAACGACGCCCTCGAACAGCGCGTCAAAGACCGCACGCTCTCACTGGTTAACCACCAGGAGCAACTGCGGGCCATGGCTTCTGAGCTGACCGTAACCGAGCAGCGCGAACGTCGCCGCCTCGCCGCCGAACTGCACGACTATCTGGCCCAGTTGCTCGTGGCCAGCAAGATGAAGTCCAAACTGATCAGCCAGGTCGTCGACACCGATGCGGCTCGCTCCGCCATGGAGGAGCTTAGGGACCTCATCGATGAGGCCCTCAAATACACGCGAACCCTGATCGCCGACCTGAGCCCGACCATCCTCTACGAAGCCGGCCTCTATGCCGCTATCCAATGGTTGGCGGAACAGATGAACCGCCACGGTCTTTCCGTCAGCATCGAACAACAGGGCGATCCCGTAGAACTGCCCGACGACCAGGCCGTCATAGTCTTCCAGACCGTGCGCGAACTGCTCTTCAACGTGGCCAAACATGCCGGCGTGACCGAAGCCATCGTGCGCCTGCAGCATGTTCCTTCGCGCGAACTGGCCGTCGCCGTAGAGGATCACGGCAGCGGTTTCGACGGCAATTTCGCTCCCGCCGAAGGCAAATTCGGGCTGTTCAGTGTTCGCGAACGGCTGGTGGCCTTGGGCGCTGGCTTCGAGCTACGCTCCTCGCCCAACCGCGGCACGCTGGCCACCGTTCGCGTGCCGCTGCAGCCGGCCGAGGCCCCGCCCGAACTGATCCCCCCTGTGGTGCTGCCACCGAGCGATATGCTCGAAAGATCGTCGCGGCTGGGCAAGCATGTCCGCGTGTTACTGGTGGACGATCACACCATGGTGCGCGAAGGTTTCCGCAACCTCATCGAGTGCGACCCTCAACTGGAGGTGATCGGCGAAGCCGCCGACGGAGAGCAGGCCGTAGAACTCGCCCGCCTGCTCACGCCCGACGTCATCGTCATGGACATCAACATGCCCAAGATGAACGGCATCGAGGCCACTCGCCGCATAAAGTCCGAGATGCCGCACACTGCCATCATCGGCCTGTCCGTCCACGACGACCGTAGCCTGACCGCCAGCATGATCGAAGCCGGTGCCAGCTCCTACCTAACCAAGGGCGGAGATTCCGAGGAACTCGCCCGCGCTATCCACCAGGCCCACGGCAACTGTCTGAGCCAAGTTCTCTGAACATCTTGTGTGGGACCGGCATCCTGCCGGTCTCTTCTGTGGGATAGATATCTCGCCCCTCTATGATCGGTTGGAAGCCGGTGCCACATAAAAGCACCGAGTCGCGCATCCGATCGGGCCTTATGCCTTCACGGCGACAGAAACACCGGAACCGACGAGTGCCTCACCACGCCTTCGGTCACCGAAGCCGCGAAATGACCGAAGAATCGCGACCTTCGATGAGCACCGATGACGATGAGCTCGAGGCCCAGTTGATTCGCTTCGTCCACGATGACCTCCTCCACCGGCTCATGGCTGACCACCACGCGCACCTGCGGATGCACGCCATGCGAACGCAGAAAGTCCGCTCCGCTGGCCGCCTGATCCCGAGCTACCGACTCTGACTCGGCATCCACCGTCAGCACCCAGATCGGCTTGCACCGATGCAGTCCCGTCGCCACAAACGCCTGCAGTGCCCGGGCCGATCGCGGCGAGTCACCGCAAGCCACCAGCACACCGTTTCCCATCGAAGCACGCGGCGGAACCGCAACCACCGGCCGTGGCGATATCGCCAGCAAACGCTCCAGCATGCCGTCGTTGTCCTCACTGCCGGGCAGAGCAAAATGACTCACGGTCGGCATGATGATCAGGTCATGCAGTTGCCCTGCCGTAGCAGCTTCGTGATGCGCGCTGCCCGTCCGTTGCAGCGCTCGACAGCAAATGTTCCGCTCGTGACAACGACGCACCACTGCACCCATCGCGGCCTGCATATGCTGCCGGGCATGGGCGAGCACCGTCTCGTCGCGATGCTGCTTGAAGCTGTCGCCGCCAATCGAAGCCGGCTCCGGGGCCGTGATGGCTTCCTCGTCAATTACCCCCAGCACCTCGATCATCGCGCCGAACCGCTCCGCCCAGCGAACAGCCAGATCCGCCGCCCCCGCTCCATCTTCCGTCCCGTCCATGACCAGTAGCATGGTTTCCACGGCAAGCTCCCTTCGCGAGCATTTTGGCGTCCTCAGGTATGACCTGAGGCTAGTCTCTGCCCACACAGAAATGATAGCTGCTCCGCCCTGATTACAGCATCTTCAACATTTCTACATTGCCGATGTAAGCCATCTCCGAACACTCGGATTATTCTGGCTTTATGCTCGTCCCCCTGTCGTGTCGTGAAGATGCGAACTATGGTTCCGGAGAGGATCGCGACTCGATGCTTGCCAGACGTGTGCTATGGATGGTCCTTGCCTTGATGGCCGCGAGTGCATCCGTCGCTGCGCCGCCAGCGCCATCCACCGAGCCCGCACCGCTGTCCACCGGTTCCTTCACGCGCCTGGCAATCAACCTACCGGGAGCAGGAGCCATGGCTTGGGGTGATTTCGACAAGGACGGCTTCCCCGACCTCGCTGTCGCCGGCACCACCGCCGATGCCGCCCTCACCGCTATCTACCACAATGATGCCGGCCGCGACTTCACCGATATCCGTGCGAAGCTTGAGCCGCTTCGCTCCGCCGCCGTCGCCTGGGCCGACTACGACAACGATGGCGACCTCGACCTCGCCGTCGCGGGCGAAACCGCGCACGGCCCGCGCGCGATCCTCTACCGCAACAACGCTGGCAACTTCATCGACGCGCAGGCACACTTGGCCGGCGCAGCCTTCAGTTCCGTGGCCTGGTCTGACTTCGATAAGGACGGACGCACGGACTTGGCCATCGCCGGGGCCGGCTGGACCCGCATCTATCGCAATAGCCCAGACGGTTTCCACGAAATCGCCGACAACCTGCAAGGCATCCAATTAGGCTCACTCGCTTGGGCGGACTTCGACCGCGATGGCTATCTCGACTTGGCCATCACCGGCGAGTACAGCACCGGCTGGTCGCTGATCGGCGTCGGCAGACTCTATAGGAACAACGCCCAAGGTGCCTTCACCGATACGCACGTCGATCTGCCGCAGCTCTCCAATTCTTCCCTGGCCTGGGCCGATTACGACAACGACGGAGATCCTGACCTCGCCATCACCGGCTTTTCCAAGCAAGGGCCGATGGCTGTGATCCTTCGCAACGACGGTGGCAAGTTCGTGGATATACACGCTGGCTTGATCCGCGTAGGCGGCGGCAGCCTCGCTTGGGGCGACTACGACGGCGACGGCCGTGTCGACCTGCTGCTTACCGGCTCCTGGTATGACTTCGGCCAGCGCTGCACCACGCGACTCTACCGCAACGCCGGCAATAACCGTTTTGTCGACACCGGCCTGCGCGCCGAGGGCGTTCGCTACGGCTCGCTGGCTTGGGCCGACTACGACCAGGACGGCGATCTCGACTTCGCCATCAGCGGCTGCACCTGTGATGACCGACTTGTGACGCGCATCTACTCCAACGACAGAATCTGCCGTCCCCCCATGTCAAATTCCCAGCCAGCCCCGCGGGCTACAAGCAGTCGTGGTGACTAGAATTCGACCGGGATTTGTGGCCGGAGAGTCAACGATGAGATTCGGATGCGCAGCCAGCCTGGTCCACAACCTTGCCCGGAGTCTATCCCGGCTTTGTGACCAAGCCGAAGCACAACTGGCCGACCGCCCCGACCTCGTCCTGGTCTTCGTTTCTGCTCACCTCGAGGATGATGCCCCTTCCGTCGTCAGTCAGCTCTGCCGCCGGTATCCATCCGCGGTGCTCGCCGGCTGCTCTGCCGAAGGAGTAATCGGCCAGAGTGTCGAGTACGAGCGCCAGCCCGCCGTCTCACTCGCGCTGGGGAAGCTGCCCGGTGTGCACTTGGTGCCTCTGCGTGCCGATGCCGAAGACTTGGCCCATCCGCAGGCCGCTGCAGATTGGATGGATAACCTCCACCCACCGCCCGCTGACAAGCCGCGCTTCCTTCTGTTCGGGGATCCGTTCAGCGTGCCCATCGACGATCTGCTCAAGATGTTCGACCACCGCTATCCGAAACGGGCCGTGCTCGGCGGCATGGTTAGTGGCTGCGAGGCTCCGGGCCAATCCGTGCTCATCCTCGACGACCGCGTCTACCGCGATGGTGCGGTGGGCGTCGCACTCACCGGCGGCTTGCGATTCACAACCGTTGTCTCGCAGGGCTGCCGACCGATCGGCGAGCGACTCGTCGTCACCGAAGCCCACAATCGGGTCATCCATAAGCTTGGCGGCGTGCCCGCAATGCAAAAGGTACGCGAACTGCTACAAAACCTTTCCGGCGATGAACTCGCCATGGCCAGGCAATCGTTGTTCGTCGGACGCGTGATCAACGAGTACAAACGTGAATTCAAACGCGGCGATTTCCTAATCCGCAACATTCTGGCCGGCGATCCCAACTCCGGGGCCATCCTGGTCGGAGACGACATCCGCGTAGGTGCCTCCATCCAGTTTCACGTGCGTGATGCCACTTCAGCAGATGAAGACCTGCGCGAAATGCTGTCGGCCATCACTACCCAGGACCGACCTGCGGGAGCATTGCTCTTTACCTGCAACGGCCGCGGTACCCGCATGTGGCCACAGCCCAACCATGATGTGTCTGTCTTGCAGGAGATCTGCGGCCCGGTGCCTCTGGCCGGCTTCTTTGCCGCCGGAGAACTCGGCCCCCTCAACGGCCGCAACTTCATCCACGGCCACACCGCCAGCATTGGCCTGTTCTATGCGCAAAGCTGAAGAAGTCTGAAGTCTTGAATTCTGAATCATCTCAAATCCCGAATCTCAAATCGCGGATTTCAGATTTCAAATCTCATACCAAGCGCCTTGTTCCTTGTACCCGCCGCGGCGTCCCAAGCACTGCCCGCACGAGCCTTGTGC
>JBJKSL010000128.1:0-4638 GCA_046704145.1 Phycisphaerae bacterium | reverse complement strand
CCGTCAGCGATCGCTATGCCAAGGCCCGCGACATGTTCAAGGAGGCCGGCAAGTATCTGGATTCGCATCCAGGCGCGACGCTGGAGCAGATTCGCGCGCAGTTCGACGACCCCAAGAAGGATACCGTCACGATCATCATGCCGGCCGGAGTGCCGGCGAAATAGTTGTGTTGAAATGAACGATCTTCGGTCCGTTACAGCCCGAAAGGCTTGAAAGGATAGCTCATGAAATTGAAAGTGTCGCTCGCCGTCCTCATGGCCGCCGGAATGTTGCTTGGCGGCTGCGGCAAGGCCAAGCCCGTCAACAATGCCAAGACGCCCAAGGACGCTCTGGGCAATTTCGCCGACTCGATATCGAAGAAGGACAAGGACTACTTCATGAGCTGCATCAGCGTGACTGATGCGCAGAAGCCGCAAGCCCAGGCCTGGTTCGATCTCAACATCGCCATGTTCGAGCTCCAGGAGGCGATGAAGAAGAGCTACGGCGATCTGTCGCTGCGTGCCAGCAACCTCAAGAGCGAGTTCCCCGGCGACAAGAAGTGGCTGGAGCAACTCGAGATCAAGGAAGAGGATTCCAACGCGACCGCCACGGATAAGAGCAATCCTTCCATGAAGCCAATCAAGCTTGTGAAACAAGGCCAGATATGGAAGGTCGTGATGGACGTGCCGCTCACCAAGGAGCAGATGGAGTCGATAACGAAGGCCGTCAAGGACCAGAAGGACAAGGTCGGCAAGGCAGGCTACACGCCGCAGATGCTCGAGGATGAACTGGGCAACGACGTGGACAAGCTGGTCCCACAGGCGGCCAGCAAGCCCGGCACGCAGCCGGCGACGAAGAGTGGAGCCGAGCCGGCCGCTACCCAGAAATCAGCCGTTCCTGCAGAAGCCGCTCCGAAGGCTGTTGAATAGGACTCAGATTCTGCAAATAGAATTCAGCAGCTTACGAGCGGGAAACAAATTGCTTCCCGCTCTTTTTGTTGCGTGACGACGGGACAGGCACCTCGCCACACGACGGCTCGGAGCCAGTCCCTAGCCCGCATATTTCACGCTGAGGGCTGCGGGCGTATTGATGTGGCGGCCGGGTGAAGCGAGGTGTTTTCCAGGGCCAATTCGGCCATTGAGCGCAAACCGCCCCCTTACCCCCACAAGGTCATGCCGGGTTGTGCGGCTCTTATGAGGATGGGATCGGCATGCGCCTCCAGTCATTGAGATTGCGGAGGATGTTCCGCAGAAGGTTCTGCAGCGGGAAGCCGCTGGCCAGATGGATCACGATTCGCCGCACCGACCGCACGATCCGGCCGCCGATCTTCAGCAGCTTGAGCCGGATGGTGCCGGCCTGGGCGGCGGCCAGGTCGGTTCCGGCAAGCCCCACACGGCGAAGCGTCTCGATGAGCACGTAGGCGGCGGCCGACAGCAGCACACGGAACTGGTTGGCCAGGAACGCATGGCAACTGGTGCGGTCTGCGAACAGGCCCAACTGCTGCTCCTTGATGCGATTCTCGGCATCGCCTCGCTGGCAGTACAGCTTGTCGTAGAGGTCTTGCGGACCGCCAGGCAATGACGTTACGACGAACCGCGGATTCTCCCCCTGATCGGTGTGCTCGGCCTTGGCGATGATGCGGCGTTTGCGGTCCCAGGTTGCAGCGGCGTAGTCGAACTCCTCGAAGAGCCGCTGCTTGAGGCCGCTGCGGCGATATCCCCAGCGGGCCGTGATCATCGAGCGCCGAGCCAGGCGCTTGAGCACTTCATTCTTGGCCAGCCCCACGATGTAGTCCACGCCGCTTTGGTCGCACCAACGCAGAAGCTTCCAGCGGCAAAAGCCGCTGTCGGCGCGAAAGATGATTTTGACGTCGGGCCACTGCCGGCGGAAGCGAGTGACCAGAAGCTTCAGAATCGCACGGCTGTGCTTGGCGCCGTCGATGTTGGAGGGGCGGAGGTATGCCACCAGGAGCTGCCGGCCGCAAGTCACATACAGCGGCAGGAAGCAGTAATGATCGTAATAGCCGTGAAAGAATCTACCTTCCTGATTGCCATGCACGGCATCGTCGGTGGCGTCGAAGTCCAGTACCAGTTCCTCCGGCGGCGCAGCGTGTGAGGCGATGAAAGTCTCCACCAGAACCCTCGACATCCTCACCAGGTCGCCTCGTGTTACCCGGTTCTCCAGCCGGCAAAGCGTCGGAGGGCTCGACAGCGGATCGCCCTCCTTCTGGCCGCACTTGAGCCTTCGGTCGGTCAGAGCCTGCAAGAGGGTATCGTTCCGCAAGGTCTGGTGATCGTTGATATCCTCGTAGCCCGCGGCCAGGGCGAATATCCGCTGAGCCAGGATCGTCCTTTGGTCGTGCTCAACAAGGGGCTGATAGCGGGGATCGAAGATGGCGCCGTTGACGGCGTCGATCAGCCCGATCTTGCGGTCCACCTCCCGCAACAGAGGCAATCCGCCGTCGCTGGTCAGGTCTCCGCCTTGAAAATCGGCGACGATTTGACGGCGATCAAAGCTGGCGAACAGCATCGGTTGTCGGTTACACTCTGTCATAGCGATGGCCTTTCTGTTTGTGCTAAGAACTCTGGTAAGTCCTTATATAACAAACAGTTAGGCCATTGTCTATTATAACCCGATTCTTCGACGTGAAATATGCGGGCTAATTCATCATAGGGCTTTACACCCAGCAACAGTGACCAGTAACCGGGAGCCCGTAGCCAGTCGACACCTGGCGCGACTGGTCTTCTTACTGGTTACTGGCTACTGAGCACCGGCTACTCCAGGGCAATCGCATCTAATATTTTGATTGCCATAAGTCCTTCGAGTAGTGGTACTTATGCTGGGCCGCCGAGAACTTTCACAATTGCTTCCCGCGGTCGGCGTTTGTAGGAACAAGCAGTAAAGGTCGGTTTTTCAGGCCTTTCTTCAGGTGCATTCGGCGGGATGCACTTTTAGATGCGATTGCCCTGCCGGCTACTCAGGTTGTGCTTTACACACCGCGATGTGACCCCTTAGAATCCGCTGGTGAATATTCAGGAGGCGCGAAGTGCCATCCGACAAGTTGCCATCTCCGCGAACGTTCAACCGCGTCTGTGCGGCCGCTGCCCTGGGTTGGATGGTCCTGACGGTCGGCGCGGCCCAAGTCTTCGCGCCCGACACGAGCCAGTTCGACGCCCTGTACAGGGCCGCCAGCATCGCCAAGAATGGCCAGTGGCATTCGCTCTACGCGCAGCCGGACGCGGCGAGGTCGCATGGGCTGGAAGCCCATGTCACCTCGAATCACGGGCTAGAAGCCCGTGCCACTTCATTCATCGCCCCGCCGCACGTGGCCGTGGCGGCTTTGCCGCTTGCCTGGCTGAACTACCACACGGCACAGTGGATCTGGCTTGGCCTGTCGCTCCTTGCGGCGTGGTGGGCGATACTGGCCGCGGGGCGGATTCTGGAGTTGCTCGACGGGCGGCCGACGCGGCTGAGCGGAATCCTGGTGCTCGTGCTTGCAATCTCGCCGCTGGTGCACCATTGCGTACGTATGGGCAACCTGTCATGCGTGGTCGCCATGTTCCTCGCAATCGCCATCGTCGCCCTGCTCAAGAATCGCTCCAGCCGCACCGGTCTGGCCGCCGCGCTTGCCTCGGCGGGCAGCGCGGTCGCCTGGGTTTTCGCGCCCCTGCTATTGGTCCTGCGACGATGGCATGCCATCGCGGCCGGGTTGCTTGTCACGGCAATCGCCGCCGCCAGCCTGCTGGTCACCGGCGTTGGCCCATGGCGACAGTGGGCCATGGATGCACTTCCGAACCTGGCCAGCAAGCCAGCGGCCGCCAACCAGTCCGTCCACGGCCTGACGCAGCGGATCGGCGGCTGGACCGGCCGCCTTGCCCCGGGCACCGTCGCCGACATCAAGGCACTGTCGGGCCTGCTGCTGGCCGCCATCGTAATCGCGATGCTCCGCAGGCGGGCCGCGATTGCCCACTCGGCCCCGCGAACGTGCGCGGCGGTGCTTACGCTGCTTGCCTGGTGCACATTGGCTGCCACGAGCTTTCCCGAGCACTATTACATCTTCTTCGTGCCGATGTGGGGCTACTTGGCGTGGGAGGCCCGCCAGTCGCGAGTGCGGGCAGTCCTGGCCGCACTTGCCGCGCTGCTGACGTTTGCCCCGCTGTGCGTAACGCCGGGCGTGCACCTACCCGAGCCGCTCAACTCGCACATGCTCATGGGCGCGCTGATAATGTTCGGCCTGGGTCTAACTCGCACGCTGGCTAAAGGCGAGCCCTCCCAGCACCAGCCCGCAGCCGTCGTAGAACCTGCAAGCGTGAGCCAAGAGACATGAATTACCAGCCGCCACTGCCGCCGGAATACCTCTCGCTGCCCAAGGGGCAACTCGTCGAGCGGATCGCGCAGGCCAAGACGCGGCTCGGCAGGTCGCTGGTGGTCCTGGGCCACCACTACCAGAGCGACAACGTGATCCAGTTCGCCGACTTCGTGGGCGACAGCCTCAAGCTCTCGCAGCAGGCCGCGGGCGTGACGGATGCCAAATACATCGTCTTTTGCGGCGTGCACTACATGGCCGAGTCGGCCGACATCCTCTCGCAGGGCCGCGCGGCCGACATCCAACCCCACATGATGGCCGGATGCACCTAGGCCGCCATGGCCGACGATGAA
>JBJKSL010000127.1:0-3398 GCA_046704145.1 Phycisphaerae bacterium | reverse complement strand
CGCGTATCGATTCCCCACCTCAAGGTCGCAGATGCAACGGTCGCGCGTCTAGATGCACTCGATCCAGTTGGCGTAATGATTGGTCCAGTTGTCGGGATCGCTGCCGGTGTTGTAGGCCTTCTTGTCGTTGGGGCCGGGTTCCCACTTGAGTAACTCGGGGTCGGACGCTTCGATCTTGCCGCGATTCACGAAGATCCAGCCGTTCGTGCCTTCGTAGCGGACGCCGTTCTCGCCTTCGGCATGGCAGAACAGGTCCACACCGTTGGCATACCTGTAATGCACGTCAAAGGTGCGGAAGACGTTGTAAGGCCCCTTGTTGAAGGGCACGCCCTTGCCTTCGATCAGCACGGGCCCGGAGTGATCCATATCCAGCGCCCACTGGGCCTGGTCGTTGTGGTGGGCACCCCAGTCGGTCATCTTGCCGCCGGAGTACTCTCTGAACCAACGGAAGTTGTAATGGCAACGACCGGGGAAGTAATCCGTGTACGGCGTCTGCCCAAGCCAGAAATTCCAGTCGAGTTCAGCCGGCGGCGTCTGGTACGGTTCCCAGTTTGCATCAGACACGTCGCCGATGTACGTATGGATGGTCTTGATTGTGCCGATCTTCCCATTGCGTACGAGTTCGACCGCGTGGCGGAAGCGCACGTCCGATCTCTGCATGTTACCGGTCTGAAATACCGTGCCGTAACGCCGAGCTGTCGCCACCATCTTCTTGCCTTCGTCGATGGTGAGGGTCAGCGGCTTCTCGCAATACACATCCTTGCCCGCCTCCATGGCGGCGATGGCACACAGCGCATGCCAGTGGTCGGGCGTGACCACGAAGACTGCGTCGAGGTCCTTGCGTTCGAGCAGCTTGCGGAAATCGTGATAGACACCCGGCCGCTTGCCGGTCCGTGCGACGATCGATCGGGCCGCCTCGTTCACGTGATTGCGATCCACATCGCAGACCGCCGCGCACTCCAGCAGCGGGTGATTGAGGATCTTGTGCTCCAGGTGGTGTCGCCGACCGAGGTCGCCGGTGCCGATCATGCCGATCACCAACCGCTCGCTGGGCGGAACCGGTTTGGGCGAAGCTGCTTTACTGGCGGCTTGCACGGTCCGCGCGCCGGCCAGCATGCCGGGCACGACCGATGCTGCAGCCAGACTGCTGGCCGAAGCCTTCAAGAACCCACGACGAGGAATACCTTGTTGGTCTTTCACGATATCGCACCTCCTGCATGCTGTAAGGGGAGTCGACGCGTCGGGGGATTGTAACAGAATCATTCAGATCTGGGCAAAAACGGCTGAACTGGCATGGACTGGCGAATCGCATTAAGATCGGCAGATGTGGGCCGGTCCAATCAGGTTCTGATCGCGAGAGGGTGAGCAGCTTATGACGTCAAGATCGCGAATCACATTGGCCTTGCGAACGAGAAATGCCGCGACTCTGTGTTTGGCCGCCATGGCGGTTACTGCCCTTGTCGGCTGCCCCTCCGGAGAACAACGCGTCATCGAGACGCTGCCGCCGCCCGCGATAAGTCCACTCAAGCCAACGCAGCCGCCTGCACAAGCCCCGGACACGTCCCCCGTCTCCATCGTGGGCAAGCGAATCATCATCGACCCCGGTCATGGCGGCGTTGACCCGGGTGCGTTTACGCAAACCCGCTCTCGCCTGCCGGAAAAGACCATCGTGCTGGATCTGGGCAATCAGGTGGCGCGCATTCTGCAGGCCCGCGGAGCCACGGTGATTTGTACGCGAACCGCGGACACGTTCCCCTCTCTCGATCAGCGGGCCAGAGCCGCGGACAAGTACAAGGTCGATCTGTTTCTGTCTATCCACGCGAACTCCGCGAGGAACGCGGCCGCGTCCGGCCTGGAAGTCTACGTCTACACCGCCGCCAGCAGTGACAGCCTCCATGCCGCCAACTGTGTTCTCAGTGCGGTCAAGAATGCGGGCTTGGAATGTTACAACATGCGGCCGGTCCCCAAGAACCTGCACGTCCTGCGCGAGCACGACCGTCCGGCGATTCTCGTCGAAACCGGCTTTCTCACTAACGCCCAGGATGCACGCAATCTTAACAGTCCCTCTTTCCGCTCGCGGCTGGCGGCAGCTATTGCCGACGGTGCCACCTCCTATCTTGCGAGCAGGTGAAGGCAATAACTGACAATCGGCTGCTGAAGGCGTACAATCTGCGGCAATGAGCCTGCAACATCAGACAGCCGCCGCACCGCCGCACGCCGGGCCGCACCCCTGGGTTCGCTTGCGATCCGCCAGCCATCATCCGTTCATCTACAAGCGGATGCTTGCTTCCGTCGATCCAGCCGCCCGCCCCGGCGACATTGTCACCGTCTACGACCGCAATGATCGCCTCTTCGGCCAGGGTTTCTACCACGCACGCTCGCAGATTGCCGTGCGCATGCTGTCCTACGATGCGCGCCCCATTGACGAGGCATTCTTCCGCGACAAGCTCAGCCAGGCTGTGTCCTGGCGCGATCGCCTGTTCCGCAAAGATGCCGGCACAAACGTCTACCGCCTGGTGCACGCCGAGGGCGACGGTCTGAGCGGGCTGATCGTCGAGCGGTACGCGGAATGGCTTGCGATAGAGGTGTTCTCGCTGGGGATCTACCAGCAGTTGCCTACTATCAAGCAGACGCTGGCCGAACTCACCGGCATCAACAGCTTCGTGGTTCGCGCTGACGACCGTGTCGAGCAGATTGAAGGCTTCCACGTCGAGCCCGCGCTGTCCGACCCGGTGCCCGGCACGGTGGAGATCGCCGAGTCCGGCCTGCGTTTCAGGGTCGACCTGCATGGCGGGCACAAGACCGGCTTCTTCGCCGATCAGCGGGAGAATCGGCGGCGTCTGGCGAGCCTTGCTGCGGGGGCCGACATACTGGACGTGTGCTGCTACACCGGCGGCTTCGGCATCTATGCGAAGAAACTCGGCGAGGCGGAAACGGTTACCGGCGTGGATCTCGACGAAGACGCTGTCGAGTTGGCCAAGCGCAACGCCAATCTCAACCAGCTTCGCATCAAGTATGTGCACGCCGATGCGTTCGGCTACCTGCGGCAGATGCAGACCAGCGGCCACAAGTACGACGTGGTCGTGCTCGACCCGCCCAAGTTCGTCAGCAACCGCGATGAGTTCGCCGAGGGCACTCGCAAGTACGCCGACTTGAACACGCTGGGCATCACCGTCTTGAAACCGGGCGGACTGCTGCTGACCTGCTCGTGCTCGGGGTCGGTTTCGCGCCAGCCGTTCCTCGACATCGTCAAGGCCGCCGCCAATCGTGCTGGTCGGCAGTTGCAGATTGTCGACCAGACCGGTGCGGGGCCGGACCACCCGATCATGGCCAACTGCCCGGAAAGTGAATACCTAAAGGCGGTCTGGGCACGGGTTGGGTGAAGCGAATGTAGAATG
>JBJKSL010000126.1:0-10611 GCA_046704145.1 Phycisphaerae bacterium | reverse complement strand
CTCCAGGCAGGACTCGCAGACCTCCGGCGTGACGTTCATGTACGTCTTGCGGGCGAGGAAGCCGGTCTTGCCGAGCTGCTCGCGCTCGCGACGCATCACACGGCGGTTGTTGGTGATGCCGCACTCCTTCTCGGAGATCAGCACCTTCACGCCGTCGGCGAGAATGGCCTGTTCGAGCAGTTTCTTGTATGCACCGCGGTTGGACGGATCGGTCCGCACCACCGGCACGTCCGGCCCCACCACCGCTCGCACCATGCGCTCGATGTCCTGAGCCATGATCGGCCGGTTCAGCAGATCGTGATCCACCGTGGGCAACGGCTGATGGCCGGTCATGGCCGTCGTGCCGTTAGCCAGGATGATGTAGAGCAAATCCTGTCTGCCGGCGACGGAGTTGCTGATCGCCGTCAGGCCCGAATGGAAGAAGGTCGAGTCGCCCATGAACACGACCTGCTTGTTGGTGATGAACGGATCGATGCCGCTGCCCGTTCCACCACCCAAGCCCATGCCCGAGTAATTGTGCATCAGCGGCGAGTTCGGCTCGAACATCAGCATCGTGTAGCAGCAGGTATCGCCGTGGAAGACCAGGTCCATGGCCGGCCGGCGATGCCGCTTGCGCATGTAAGCTTCGTCCGCAAACTGCTGCTTGATCTCCAGCAGCACGTTGGCGGAATCGCGGTGCGGACAGCCCGGGCAAAACGCCGGGATTCGCAGCGCGATGCGCGCCTCGCGACCGGCAGTCTCACTGATGAGTTGCAGTTCGCTTTCGATGCTCTTGCCGGCCTCGCGGACCAGCGGAGAGGCGATGGCTCTCAAGAATCGCGCCAGCCGCTCGGCTACGATTGATGCGTTTAGCCCCAGTGCCGACGGCAACCCGCTCTCGGAGGGAAACTGCTTGCCCCACAAGGCGGCCGTCTCCAGCCCCGTCCGCTGCCGCAAACGCACGGCGATTTCCGCCATCTGCTCTTCGATGAACGAGCGTCGCTCTTCGACAACCACCACGTGCTTGAAGCGCGTGAGCAGCGGCTCGATCTCCCTGCGATCCAGCGGGAAAGTAATGCCCAGCTTGAGCACCGGCACGCGCCCTTCCAGGCCGAACTCGGCCAGAGCCTGCTGCACGTATTGCCAGGCCATGCCGCTGGTGACCAGCAGCACTTCGTCCGCGCCCGCCACGTCCTCCAGGCGATTGATGCCCAACCGGGCGACCTCGCGGTGCAGTTGCTCGTAGCGCTCGGGTATCTGCGTTTCATTGCGACCGGTGCGCGGCGGGAGCAACACCGTCTTGTCCAGATTGAGCAGCGAGGTGTTCAGCTCCCACGGGCAATTGCGATTGGTCAGCGGGTAATGATTGGGTCTGCAGGTCACGCTTCCGCCGCCGTCGGCCAGCGTGGTGGTGATGATGTAGCCCATGTACAGGCCGCTGGCTTGCGACAGGGCGAACGATGCCCCGACGTAGTCTTTGATCTCCTGCGGGGTGCTTGGCTCGATGACCGGCATGAACAGGTGGCGAAACAGAAAACGCGAGTCCGCCGGCACCTGCGTTGATTCGCTCCACGGGTCATCGCCGACCACGATGACCGCTCCGCCCTCCGGATGCGCTCCAGCCAGGTTGGCCAGGGCCAAGGCGTCGCTGGCTACGTGCAGGCCAACGCTCTTGAACACGGCCATGGACCGCAGCGGCCCCATCTGCGAACCGTTGACCGCCGCGACGGACAATGCCTCGTTGTTGGCCAGCCGGGCCTCGATGCCGCGCTCGTTGAGCATCGTCGCGCAGGCAGCCATGACGTCGAAGAAGGTGGCCACCGGCGAGCCGGGATACCCGGTCAGCAGGTGTACGCCGCCGTCCGTCTCCAACGCGCCCTTGAACAGCAATTCGTTGCCGTTAAAGACGTCCACACCGCTGCCGCGGAGAAACTTGGATGGAATTCGTTTACTCATTCGCTCGATAGCACCCCGACAGCCCGCACCAGCGCCACTGCCGCCGCTGTCAAAGGCTGTCCGGTTCCCGGATGCTCATTTGCGATCCCGCGCCTATGGGACAACCGTCGCCAACCCGTCCGCTGCGCCGCACCGGGCGGTCAGACAACGGCAAGTATGATACCGCTTTGAGCATCGGGTTACAAAACGATTTGTACCTGACCCGGCTAGGACCGAGCCGCCGTCGATTATCCGTCACCGTAGTTGTGAATCCGTCTGCCACCTTCGACTCACCAAGGCTGCAGGACCCTCCATCGATAGAAAACTTCCGTGGGCTGGATAGACGGCAGCAGATTCTGCCGGTAGAGTTACAGCTTCATTCCGAGCAGTTTTAAGTCTCTGCGTAGCACAAGGACCGGTCGGACATCTCAGAGTGAGGTGCTCATGAACGTCGTGCTTATTGCCACCCAGAATCACCCCATCGCACTGGGCCTGCGTTACGTCTCCGCATATCTGAAAGCTGCCGGCCACCGGGTCAGCATCGTATTCGCGAGCTCGCCGAAGCGATCGCGGCCCATCGAACACAGCTCGGCAATGGCCCAACTGCTGGAACTCTGCCGGCAAGCGGACCTGGTGGGCATGAGCCTGACCACCAGCGGATTCTATTACGCCTGCCACTTGACGGAATGGCTTCGCGAGCAAGCCATCAAAGCTCCGATCGTGTGGGGCGGCATTCATCCCACCGTAGCTCCCGATGAATCGCTCGAAGTGGCCGACGCCATCTGCATCGGCGAGGGCGAGGAACCCACGCGGCTGCTCCTTGAACGGATGCAGCAAGGCCAGGATCCCACCGACATCGGCGGCCTGGCTTTTCGCGCTGGCGGAGCGTTTGGCAACCAGCAGAAGATCGTCAATCCTGTGCTGCCGCTGGAACGACCGCTCGATGAGTATCCGTTCCCGGATTACGACCTGCAGACGCACTGGGTGGTTCGCAAGGACAAACTCGTACAGGCCCGGCCCGAACTGCTCCGCAGCGCTCTGCAGCGGGTCCGCATTCAGACCACGCGAGGCTGCCCGTACTCCTGCACCTTCTGCAACAACACCGTGTGGCAGGATCTCTATCGCGGCAAGGGCGAGTGGGTACGAAAGCGCAGCAACGCCAGCATCATCGCCGAGCTGAAGCATCTGGTCCGGCAATTCCCGACCATAAAGGCCGTCAACATCATCGACGACCTGTTTCTCGTTCGACCGGAGGATGCGCTGGAAGAGTTCGTCCAACTCTACAACGAACGCGTTGCATTGCCCATCGAACTCGATGTCTTTCCGAACGTGGTCACCGAAGCCAAGGTGGCCATCCTCAGCAAGCTGCCGTTAAGCCTGGTCAGCATGGGCATCCAGAGCGGCAGCCAGCGCACGCTGGAGGAAATCTACCATCGGCACACCAAAGTTGAACGCGTCGCGCAGTGCATGGAACTGTTCCATCGTTACGGGCTGCGCGCGGAATATCATTACATCTTCGGCAATCCCTACGAGTCGCAAGAAAGCCTGATCGAGAGCATGCGCTTTGTTGCCACGCATCATCACGGACCGGCGGTACTGCGAGTCTTCCCGCTCATGCTCTATCCGGGTAGCCCGCTGTACAAGCGTGCCCGCGCCGACGGCCTCGTGGAAGTGCAACATCCGGATGCTTATCTGCCCGTGCCGTCGTGGCGACGGATGGCAGCGCGACATAACTATCTCTCCGCTTGGCTGGACATCGTGCTACGCTTGCGGAATGCTGGGGTTTCGCCGCAATTTGCGAATAGGCTGGTGGACTTTGTGACCTCGCGGCTGGTGCGGCGTTGTCTGGATCACCGGGCCTTCGTGCCGTTGATGCTGCTCGCCCGCGACGGCGTGCGACGCGCGTTCAAGAGCACCAGTCATCTGCCGATCATCCGCAAACGCCGCCGCCAGCTTCGCCAACGAAACAGGGTGGAGTGTGTGCCTTTGCTCACAAAGGCCGGTTGATGCACGAGCGCGCGCAGCGTATAGCACAATAAGGCGAACGCCTCGATTTTTCGCGATTTCGCTTGACTGTTGCTGCTAGCGTGCTATATTAGGGTGTCGTCTTTGACGATATAGGAACTGTATCCATGACCAGCAAGACCTTCCATCCTTGGCACCTGACCACGACGAACACGAACGTCGTGCGCCCGATGTGCGCCTGCCAGGCCGCCAAGACGACGAAGGTCTGTTTCCGCGGCCTGTGCATCGATGGTGATGATGGGCCGTAGGGTAAGCTGGTTCTAAGGAATCATAAGCCCTGCGGCCCCAAGAGGTTGCAGGGCTTTTTTGTTGGGTGCATCCAAACCACGGAATACCCGGAACGAGGTGCACGAACTGCGGAGATCGGATTTGAAAGTTGTGGGCGCGTCGATGTGGCCGGCCTTCTGGCTAATAGCTCATAGCTGACAGCTCACAGCTTCCTCAAAAAAAGACAGCGGTCGGTGGTGACGACCGCTGTCCGAAGGGAACACGAAAAACGGAGAATGGCTTTTCGGTTCTGATGTGACAACTATACACCACGCAGACGCCGAATCAAGCGTGTTCCTTAACATTCGAGGCGATTTTTAACAGTGCAAGATGCGCGGTCGAGGAATCCGCGCGCACCCAGAGGCGGCGAACGCCGCAAGCGGAGAGAAACGTGATGAAACTGGCAATGCCCGCAAAAGAGTTCGAAACACCCACGGCAACTTTCTTGAGGAGCCCGCGGGTCACACATCAGACACTAGAGAAGCATCCTGACGCAGTCGTCTACTACGAAGGCCAGCGCATTGCGTTCCGTCCGCTCGAGGTCGAAGACGAGTCATTGCTTCGCAAATGGATCAACGACCCGGTTAACCGCCGCTTCCTGCTGTTCCGGCAGCCGGTTAACGCCGCTCGCGAGCGAGAGTGGATCGAGTCGCACGGCAAGACCAATACTGACTATGTCTTCGGTGTCGTGGTCAAGCAGGGCGGCAAGCTGATCGGTACGGTCAGCTTAAACAATGTCAACCTGGTCAGCCGCAGTGCCGTGCTCGGCATCTGCATCGGCGACCACGCCCACAAGGCACGTGGTTACGGCCGCGAGGCGATCCAACTGTTGCTGCAGTTCGCCTTCACGGAGTTGAACCTCAACCGGGTGGAACTGGCCGTGCTGGCTGACAACTGGCGGGCCATACGCACCTATCAGAAGGTGGGGTTCGTGCAGGAAGGCTGCGCTCGGCAGGCCCACTACCGAAACGGCCGTTACCAGGATGAGTACCGCTTCGCCATGCTGCGGAGCGAGTGGGAGGCTTCGTTCGGAGCCGACCTCTTGGAGTGACATAACCAGGGATGTGGGACCGGCATCTTGCCGGTCCGATTGACCGGCTGGAAGCCGGTCCCACAGTCTGCGGTGAATGCAGTCTGTGGTGAATACAGTCCGCGGTGAATGAAAGATTTCTGTTGAGTGCCGGTCGGGTGAGAGGGGCCGGGTAAGTCAAGGGAACATACGTCTACGGAGAAAGTGGTGCCTAGGGTCGAAGAAGAGCCCGGCCGGCATTCTTACTAACGTCGACTTCCCGGTCCCTCGCTTTTTTTGCTGTTCGCAAATGAAGGAAATCGCCGAAATGAATGGTGTGTCGGATGCAGACTTCACGTCCGTTCGTCCTCACCCCAGCTCATTTCGAACTGTTGATACGCATTCGCGTTTTCAGGTAGTTGCTTTTTCAGGAGAGCAGACCATGTCCAGACTGCAGTTCAAGTATGGGCCGTCCAATCTCAATCGCCGAGTCCGCGTAGCCAAGCTGCGCAACGTTCTGCCGCGGCATCACATGGGCCGCGCTAATCGTGCTCCCATGACGCGTATCGTCGAGACGCCGCAGATCGGCAACTGACGCCGTGCAGACTCTGGCCATCCAATAAAACCGTGTGGGACAAAACCGCGCGGGATAAAACCTGTGTGGGATAAAACCGTGTGGGACCGGCTTCCAGCCGGCTGATTTAAGGTCTTATTGGATGGTCTTAGGGAGGTGTTCCCACCGAGTCCGAGCCGAAAAACCAAGTCCCTCCAACCACGCTCGCAGGTCAACCGAGACGCAGACCGGCGAGCGTGTCCTTTTTGACGAAAGCCCCTCCCGACGCAGAGTTGCCATTTCCTCTCGCTGATCTTGACGTGCATCTGTCAGCCGCGTCCGGTAACCCTGGCCAGTCTTTGAATCCATAAAACCATAGCTGGCAATAGGTTACGCTCATGTCGCCCACTTCCGAGCATCTCAATGAAAGATTATGATTGCATTCGGTCAAGATCTGCCGATAATGCACGCAGGTTCGATCAGGGAACAGGGACCCAAATGACCGGAGACGAGCGACGTCAGCAACTGTCCGAGTTCCTCGCCCGCCGAGGCTTCGCCGACTTGTCGGTGCTGGTGGCGGAGTTGAACGTCTCGGAGTCGACGATCCGCCGCGACCTGTCCCAACTGGAGGATGAAGGCGTCATCCGGCGGACGCACGGCGGAGCAGTCTTCATCAGCGATCGTTTCAGCGCCCTGAACTACTCCGCTCGTGAATCGACCGAGGTCGACCAGAAGCAGGCCATCGGCAAGGCGGCCGCCGAGCTCATTCAGGATGGCGAAACAATCATGCTCGACGGCGGAACGACTACGTTTCAGGTCGCGCGCCACCTGCTGACGCGCGCGCTGCAGGTTGTGACCAACTCGCTGCCGATCGCCAACCTTCTGGGCAGTGCCGGCAGCATCGAGTTGATCTTCGTTGGTGGCTACATCTATCCGCGCACAGGCGTGGCCCTCGGCCCGATCGCACGGCAAGCCCTCGATAGCCTGCACTTCAGCAAGGTTTTCATGGGAGCCGCCGGAATCAGCGAGGATGGCTTCTACAACGCCAACGTACTGCTCGCCGAGACGCAGCAGCAGATGATGTGCAGCGCCGACGAGGTTGTCGTGGTGGCCGACCACACCAAATTCGGCCGGCGCAGTCTGGCCCGCCTCTGCGGTTGGGATCGCATAAGCCGGCTGGTCAGTGATACGGGGATGGACAGCCGCTGGCAGGATATTGTGCGCCAGAGCGGAACGGATATGATTCTGGCCCCTGTAGAGGAATCCCCGATGACGGCGAGCCGTACGGTGAAGGCGAGTTGAGAATTTCCGGACAGAGCATGAGCACAACAACAAACGGCATAAATCGGTCAGCCATAGAGCAGATGGTGCGACAGGCAGTGCGCTCGCGGCTTGGGTTGCCCATGACGGGGGCACCGGGGTCACAGACCCGGGCTCTGATCGAGTCCGCAAACCACACCCCCAAACTGCTGGTGCATATATCCGCCCGTCATATGCACGTCACTCAGCAGGATCTGGAAATCCTCTTCGGCCCGGGGGCCAAGCTGACCGTGCTCAAGCCGTTATATCAGAACGGCCATTTTGCCAGCGAGCAGACCGTAACCATCATCGGCCCGCGACATCGCACCATCACCAACCTGCGTATCCTCGGCCCCTGCCGCAAAGACAATCAGATTGAGTTGGCCTTCACCGACGCGATTGCCATGGGCATCGACGCTCCCGTGCGCATGAGCGGTAACGTCGTCGACACCCCCGGCTGCATCGTGCTCGGCCCCAAGGGCCACATCGAAATGAAGCAGGGCGTCATTCGCGCCCAGCGCCACGTGCACATGCACCCGGATGAGGCGGCTTATTATGGCGTGAAGGATCGCGAGGCCATGAACCTGCGCGTGGCAAGCAAGTGCCCGATGGTTTTTGAAGATGTAATCGCCCGCGTTGACCCGGCCGTCAAACTCGAAGTGCATCTGGATACGGACGAAGGCAACGCGTGTGATTTGATGAACGCCAAGAGCGTAGAGTTGTACAAGTAAGTGAGTTTGTAGTTTGTAATTAGTAGTTTGCAATTGGTGGTTTGCGACGCATGGTATTACCGTATTCCAAACTACAAATTACGAATTACAAATTACAACGAACAACAAGCGTCCATTTAAGGAGTGCCATGTTATGGCAGCACTGGAAGCGTTAGGCATGATCGAAACCAGGGGCCTGGTCCCGCAGATTGAGGCCTCCGACGCCATGCTGAAGGCGGCCAACGTCACGCTGGTCGGCTATGAGAAGGTCGGGCGTGGTTACGTCACCTCGTTCGTCAAGGGCGATGTGGCAGCCGTCAAGCAGGCCGTCGATGCGGGCTCGGCAGCGGCAACCAAGGTCGGCGAGGTCATCAGCGTGCACGTCATTCCGCGCCCGCACGAGGACTTGGCCAACATGTTGCCCGCACAAACCAGGAACAACAAGGCCGGCAAGTAGCCGAATCAGAGCCGGTTTCTGAAATACAAGTGCAGTCAGAGCCGGCTTCTATTGAAGCCGGTGCGCCGCGAGGAGGCGAGCCAATCGCGATCGAGCGGCACCGGGCTCACAGAGCCCGGCTCTGAAAGAAGGAGTCTGCAATGAGTGCAATCGGAATGATTGAGACGATGGGATTCACCGGCCTGGTCGAGGCGACTGACGCCATGCTCAAGGCGGCCAACGTCGAGTTGGTCAAGAGCATCCAGATCGGTGGCGGCCTGGTGACCACGGTAGTGACCGGTGACGTTGGCAGTGTGAAGGCCGCCGTCGACGCCGGCGCCGAGGCCGCCAATCGCGTGGGCGAACTGAGCAGTGCTCACGTGATTGCTCGACCGCACGAAGGTTTGACCGGCGTGTACCTGTAAGCAGCTTGTGGTGGCCGCAGGGCTCTGTGCGGAACAGACTCTGTGCGGGACAGACTCTGTGTGGGACAGACTCTGTGTGGGACAGGCTTCCAGCCTGTCATTGTTGGCGCGGGAATCCCTTCCCGCACCCACACCGGCGGGAATCCTTTCCCGCGAGGGACTGCAGCATGATCGTTCTCGTCGCCAACATCGGCAGCACATCGTTCAAGTTCCGCATCTTCGACATGCGGGACGAACGCGAGCTTGCGCGCGGCGGCGTGGAACGCATCGGCAGCGATAACGCCGCAATAAAGGTTACTGGTGCGGGCATAAAGGTTACTGGTGCGGGAATCCCTTCCCGCTCCGACGCGACCTGGACCGGCCGCATTGCCGATCACGGCGAGGCCATCGACCGCAGCCTGAAGTTGCTGCCCAATCCGGACCTCAAGCTCGACGCCATCGGCTTCAAGGCCGTGCACGGCGGGCCGATCTCCGGGGCCGTCCGTGTGACCGAGGACGTCGTCCGCACGATGACCGATTTCGCCGACGTCGCCCCCGCGCACAACCCGCCGTACGTCGCAGCCATGAAGGCCTTCGCAGCCAAGCTGCCGCACGTGCCCCAGGTCGCGGCCTTCGAGACCGCGTTCCACCAGAGCATCCCTGCATCGCGCACGACCTACGCCGTGCCGTGGGACTGGACCGAGGCCGGCGTGCGGCGTTACGGCTTCCACGGAGCGTCGCATCGCTACATCGCGGTGCGCTCGGCAGAACTGCTGAAACGCGACGACCTGCGCGTGATCTCGTGCCACATGGGCGGATCGAGCAGCATCTGTGCGATCGACGCGGGTAAGAGCGTGGCCAACAGCTTCGCGACCACGCCGCAGTCAGGCCTGCCGCACAACAACCGCGTGGGCGACTTCGATGCATATGCCCTGTTAAAGGCACTGCCGAAGTTCGGCCTGACCATCGAGCAGGCCCTCCACAAGATGGCCAAAGAGGGCGGCTTGCTCGGCATCAGCGGAGTGAGCAACGATCATCGCGATATTCGCGAAGCGGCCGCGGCCGGCAATGCCCGCGCCCAACTCGCGCTGGATGTGCTGGTCGAAGCCGTGCGGCATTACATCGGTGCGTACCTGGCCGTGCTCAACGGGGCGGACGTGATCGCCTTCACCGGCGGCATCGGCGAAAACGCGATCGATTTCCGCAAGCAGGTGTGTAGCCGGCTCGATTTTGCGGGCATCAAGCTCGACCCTGAAAAGAACAACGTCCGCGGCAAAGAGGCAACGATCTCCGCGGACGATTCCAAGGTGCGGATCATGATCATCCCCACGAATGAGGAACTGATCGTGGCCCGCCAGACGAACGACGTATTAAAGACTCAAGCTCTTTGACGAGGAGTATACGGCAATGGCCCAGCAGGCATTGGGACTGATCGAGACTCGCGGGATGGTGGCACTGGTCGAGGCGACCGACGCCGCCCTCAAGGCTGCCAACGTGGAATACAAAGGCTGGAAGCAGGTCGGCTCCGGCTTGGTGACCGTCGTGCTGACCGGCGACGTCGCTGCGGTGAAGGCCGCCGTCGACGCCGGCGCCGCTGCCGCTGCCAAGGTTGGCGAGGTGGTCAGCGTCGACGTGATCGCCCGACCGCACAACGACGTCGTGGGCATCCTGCCGACGAAGTAAATGTGTGGGACAGGCTTCCAGCGACGCTGGTGCAGGAATCCTTTCCTGCACCCACGCTTGCGGGAATCCTTTCCCGCGGGCATGCGCGGGGATCCAGCTTCGCCAAGGCTACGCCGGACAAGTAAGCCCCGCGGCTCGTGATCGGCAAAACGTCGGTTCCACACGGAGACGAACAATGTTCATCGGCAAAGTCACCGGCAGCGTGGTAGCAACGCAGAAGGTTGCCACCGTCACGGGCAAAAAGCTCCTGCTGGTCGAGGCCATGACCGTCAAGGGCGAGCCCGCCTCGCTGCAGAGCACAGGCCGCGTCG
>JBJKSL010000125.1:0-2977 GCA_046704145.1 Phycisphaerae bacterium | reverse complement strand
CCCTCGATGCCGGGCTCGATCTCGGCGAATGCGCCGAAGCCTTCAAGGCGAGTGATCCGGGCCGGGACCAGCGAACCGGGCGGGTACTTTTCGGCCACGGACGACCAGGGGTCGGGCATGACCTGCTTGAGGCCGAGGCCGATCTTGCGGGTGTCGCGGTCGATCTTGAGGATCTTGACCTCGATCTTCTGGCCTTCCTTGACCACGTCTTTGGGGTCGTTGACGCGGGTGTAGGCCATGTCGCCCACGTGGAGCAGGCCGTCGACGCCGCCGATGTCCACGAAGGCGCCGTAGGGCATGATGGTGCGGACGGTGCCGGCGACGATCTGGCCTTCCTGCAGTTCTTCGAAAGCCTGGCGCTTGGTGGCTTCAGCCTCGGCGTGCAGGACGGCCCGGCGGGAGACGGTGATGCTTCGCTCGTCGCGGCGGATGTCGATAACCTCGCACTTGAGGCGCTGGTTAACGTAGGGGCCGAGGTTCTCGACGCGGAAGAGCTCTATGTGGCTGACGGGCATGAAGGCCTTGATGCCGTCGACATCGAGTTCGAGGCCGCCCTTGTTGTGGCCGGTGACGCGGCCTTCGACGATCTGGCCCTCAGCCATGCGTTGCCAGGAGGCGGCTTGGACGGCACCCTTGCGGGAGAGGACGAGCAGGCCCTCGGCGTTGTCGTAGCCTTCGATGGTGACCTCGATGATATCGCCCTCGCGGGGCAGCGGCTCGTCGGAGAACTGGATGGCGGGGAGGATGCCCTGACTCTTGCCGCCCATGTCCACGAAGATTTCGTTCTTCTGGATGGAGACGACGCGGCCGCGCTTGACGCCGGGGGCGGCCGGGGCTGCGGGCACAGGTTCGTCAGCCTCCATCAGGCTGCCAAGGTTCAGGCTGCCGAGGGCCTCGTCGAGTTCGCGTTGGAGGTCGTCGGCCTCGTTGCCGGTGTTACCGAAATTGGTGGATTCGTCGCTCATCGCCATTCATCATCCCGCGGGCGTGGGTCGCCGCTGCCAAAAAGCTCGTTCCCTGCGAACGAAAGACGGATGATTCTACGGGCAGGGCTTTCGGAGTTGCAAGTTTGGCGGCGCAGAACGAGAGTTCCAGGGTTCCGGAATTCCAGAGTTCCAGAGTTCCCGGTTCAAGAGCTCCAAGAACACGTATTTTCACGCCATGGCGGTGGCCATCGCACTTTGGCGGATCCAGGCCTCGCTGCGGAGGAACTGCTCCAGGGTCTTCAGCGGCGGATACTCGCGACGCAGGTCGGGGATGTTGACATGGTAGCCCACATCGTTGAACCAGCGGTACATGCGGGTGGTTTCCGCACCTGCGAAGCGTTCGAAGTCCCTCCACGGGACCTGGCGGTAGCGTACGGGGCGGTTGAGAGCCCGGCTGAAGACCTCGGCGGTCTGCGGCATGGTGAGCTCGTCGCCGGCGATCTCGAGGATACGGCCGATCCACTTGCCGGGGTTGCTGAAGGCGAGGGTGGCGAATCCGCCGATGTCGTCGACGGCAATCTGCTGGAGCGGGCGGCCGGGATCGAGAGGCAGCGGGAGTACGCCGTCGAGGATCTGGTTGCGGAGGCTCGCCCTCCAGTTGTCCATGAAGAAGACCGGACGCAGGATGCTGAAGGGCAGACCGATTTCCTGGATGTGCTGTTCCACGGCCCACTTGCTTTCGAAGTGGGGCAGATGGGTATCGGCATCGGCGCTGCCCACGGAGCTGTAGACGAAGTGCTGCACGCCGCACGAACGGGCCACGTCGGCCACGAGGCGGCCTTGCTGGATTTCACGCTCGTGGCCGGTCTCCCAGAAGTTCTGGACGGAGAAGACGCCGTAAACGCCGCGCATGACGTTTTCGAGGGAGACGCGGCTGTCGAGACTGCCTTTGACGACGTCGATGTTGAGTCCGGCGAGGGCACGGGCCGCGGGCTTGTTGGGATCGCGAGTGAGTGCGCGTACGCGGAAGCCGGCCTCCAGCAGGTGCCGAGCGACGGCGCCGCCCTGGCGGCCGGTGGCGCCGATGACGAGGATGGGGTCGGTAGTCGGCGGCATCATGCCGGTGACCTGTTCCTGTTCGTAGAGCGAGTATTCCTCGCCGATGAGAGTGCCTTCTGCGGGAAATGCAGCGCTTTCGCGGATGGCACGCATGACGGCGTAGAGGGCGCCGGCGCCGAGCAGGCCCAGTCCCGCCACAGCGAGCTTGCGGGATCGCGACATGCGTTCTGAAGCTCGCCAGCCGCCGTCGATCTCGTACTCATCGTTGACGGGCTCGAAGAGATTGCCCTGGGACGGTGTGGCGGGCTGGCCGGTGAAGTGGTGTTTGTCGAGGTGGCGGGCGAGTTGTTGTTCTGTGCGTTTTGGCAAGAGCGAACGAACCCAATCGACGTACTTGCCGGCGGCTCCGATGACGACCTCTCGTTGCGGGTGCCGGGCGACGCGGACGATGGTTCGGGCGACCTGGCGAGCGTCGTAGACCGGAGGCGGCGGCTTGGGGGTGCGGCCGCTGAAGTTGGCGGCGTGCTGGAACAGCGGCGTGTCGGTGCCGACGGGCAGCACTGTGCAGACGTGGACGTCCGGCAGGTCGCGCACTTCCATGCGGATGGAGTCGGACATGCCGATGATGCCGAATTTGCTGGCGCAGTAGGCGCTGAGGAAAGGATGTCCGACGCGGCCGGCCATGGATGCTACGTTGATGAGGATGCCGTGGCCCTGCTCGCGGAACCGGGTGATGGCGGCACGCGAGCCGTAAGCGGTGCCGAGCAGGTTGGTTTCGATCACGCGGCGGAATTCGTCGTGGGGCATTTCGTCGATGCGGCCCAAGGCGTACACGCCGGCGTTGTTGACCCAGACGTCGATGTGGCCAAAGCGTTCGACTACCAGGTAGGCGAGGGATTTGACCGCGGACTCGGTGCTGACGTCGCAGGCGATGGCGAGGCTTTCGCCGTCGACCCAGCGGCATTCCTCGGCGACTTGCTCGAGTTTCGCAG
>JBJKSL010000124.1:0-4421 GCA_046704145.1 Phycisphaerae bacterium | reverse complement strand
CCGTGAGTTCATCCGCGATTGGCGACAGGGTCGCGGCGGTTCAGTTTTCCTTCCACATAAGCCGGGATCGGCTGACGGGCTGCAAAGCGCAAAAGCGGTGTGGCCATCAGGGCCGTCAGCCAAACAGATGGTTTGGTGTGGAACCTGCCCCTTGATTTGGATTGAAATTGGCTCACGGATACCTGCGTCGACTGTCCCTGCGAAGCTCGGACAGCGGCATGAGGTTCAGCATGGCTCGCATGGCTGACGGCCTGCTAAGCGCGAACAGAATCGAGCCTGCGACGGACGCGATTGTGCGTTCGGTCGCTTTGTGTGGCATTGGCTGCAAGCCGGTCCCGCACGCGAGAGGTCCGATTCGGTTTGGACGCCTTGGCTTGCTCAGTTGCGCGGGCTGTTGGCCTTTCTCACCGGTTGGAAAGGAATAACGTCGATGGTGAATATGCAAACGGTCCGGAGTTTCAGCAAGCTTGGCGAAGCACTCCCGATCCCCAGCCTGACCCAGATCCAGACAGAATCGTATTTGCGACTCCTGCAGTTGGAGGCCGCTCCGGAAAAGCGGGACGCTCACGGCCTCGAGGCCTTGTTGCGCGAAGTGTTTCCTATCGACAGCTACGACGGGAACATGTCGCTCAAGTATGTCTCCTACGACCTGGGCAAGCCTCGCTACACGCCGGATGAGTGCCGCCAGTTGCGACTGACTTATGGCATGCCTTTCCGCGTGAAAGTGCAGTTGGTCCGCAAGGATCAGGCCGAGATCAAGGAAGACTCCATCTACCTGGGCGAGCTGCCCGTCATGATGGGCGGCGGCGAGTTTATCATCAACGGTGCCGAGCGCGTCATCGTCAATCAGCTGCACCGCTCGCCTGGTGTGGACTTCGTCAAGCAGCAGGCCGAGGGCGACCGTGCCCTGCACGCCTGCCGCATCATTCCCGAGCGCGGCAGTTGGATCGAAATCATCGTCACCAAGAAGGACTTGCTGGCGGTGCGCATCGACCAGTCCGCCAAGATCGCGGCAACCACGTTCGTGCGGGCCATGGAGCCTGCCTACGCGACGAACGAGGCTCTCATTCGCACCTTCTACAGCAACAAGATCAAAAACGTACGGCCGGCCAACCTCAAGCCGGAGATGTACGCGGTCAGCGACGTCATCGATGAAGAGAGCGGCGAGGTCATCGTCAAGGGCGGCGGCCAGATCGGCGACGCTGTCCAGCGCATTCAGAAGTCGGGCATCAAGAGCGTCAGTGCGATTGACGAAGTAAGCGATCCGCTGATTCTCAACACCATCGCCGAAGACGGCACGCCCGAATACGACAGTGCTTTGCTGAAGATCTACTCCAAGCTGCGGCCGGGCAACCCGCCGCAGAAGGACAAGGCCGAGAAGCTCTTCGCCGAGAAGTTCTTCGACGAAAACCGCTATCGGCTGGGCAAGGTCGGCCGTTTCCGTCTGAACCGCAAGTTCGACCAGAACGTGGACGAGTCGGTGATGACCTTGCGGGTCGAGGACGTGATCAACGCCATCGGCTATCTGCTCCTGCTGCGTAGCGGTGAAGCCTCATACGAAGTGGATGATATCGATCATCTGGGCAACCGCCGTCTGCGGACCATCGACGAGTTGGCCGCCGACGAGATGCGTAAGGGCTTCCTAAAGCTCCGCCGCACCGTGCAGGAGCGCATGAGTCTCAAGGATCCCGAGAGCCTGGGCCGCATTGCCGAACTGGTCAACTCCAAGAGCATCAGCTCGAGCATCGAGTTCTTCTTCGGCCGCGGCGAACTGTCCCAGGTCGTCGACCAGACGAACCCGCTCAGCCAGCTTACGCACGAGCGGCGTCTGTCGGCCTTGGGCCCGGGCGGCTTGAACCGCAAGCGTGCGGGCTTCGAAGTGCGCGACGTGCACATCAGCCACTACGGCCGTATCTGCCCGATCGAGACGCCGGAAGGCACGAACATCGGTCTGATCGCCTCGCTGAGCATCTACAGCACGGTGGACGATTACGGTTTCCTGGTCACGCCTTATCGCAAGGTGGACAAGCACAAGGTCAACGGTGACACCACTCTGCTGCGTGCCGACGAGGAAATGCGGGCGATCCTTGCTCCGCCGGAAGTGGTCGAGCCCAAGAGCGGCAAGCTGATGCAGGGCAATGTGCTGGCCCGCGTGAACGGCGATCTCGCTGTCGTCGACTCGAAAGAAGTCGAGTTCGTGGACATCTCCCCCAAGCAGACGGTGGGCGTTTCCGCCGCGTTGATTCCGTTCCTCGAGCACGACGACGCGAACCGAGCTCTCATGGGTTCGAACATGCAGCGTCAGGCCGTGCCTCTCTTGCGGACCCAGCCGCCCATTGTGGGCACGGGCATGGAGAAGCGCGTTGCCGAGAACAGCGGCATGGTCATCCGCGCCATCAAGGGTGGCAAAGTCACCGCCGTCGATGCCATGCGCATCGAGATCAACGGCACGGACGAGTACGTGCTCCGCAAGTTCCAGGGGCTCAACGAGCGGACCTGCCTGAATCAAAAGCCGATGGTCAACCTCGGCGACGAGGTCAAAGCGGGCCAGATCATCGCCGACGGTCCGGCATGCTCGCAGGGCGAACTGGCCCTGGGGCGCAACGTGCTGGTCGGGTTCATGACTTATGACGGCTACAACTTCGAGGACGCCATCCTCATCAGCGAGAAGCTGCTCAAGGAAGATACCTTCACGAGCATCCACATTGACGAGTACGACATCGAGATTCGCGAGACCAAGCTCGGCCGTGAGGAGTTCACTCGCGACATTCCCAACGTCTCGGAGCGGGCCTTGGCCAATCTCGATGAGAACGGCATCGTTCGCGTGGGCACCCGCGTCGGGCCGGGCGACATCCTGGTCGGCAAGGTCAGCCCCAAGAGCAAGAGCGAGCTGTCTCCGGAAGAGAAGCTGCTGCATGCGATTTTCGGTCGGGCCGGCGAAGACGTGAAGAACGACTCGCTGGAACTGCCGGCGGGCGAAGAAGGCGTGGTGATCGACACCAAGTGGTTCAGCCGCCGCATGCACCAGACGGACGAGCAGAAGAAGCTCATCAACAAGCAGATGAAGGAGTACAAGAAGGTCCAGGACGACAAACTGGTGGTGATCTTCCGCAATAAGTGCCAGGTCATCGAAGACGCCACCGGCCAGATCATGGTCGACCCCTCGACCAAGCAGAAGGTCGGCAAGTCCGAGTCCGCCGAAGTCATCATGGAGCAGATTGAGTCCTTCTCCGCCATGATGCAGTCTGGTGAGTTCAAGTGGCTGAAGGGCGAGGCCAAGACCGAGGCCCAGAAGGTACTCGATCGTTACTGGCCGCGTCTGCAGGAGATCATGGAAGAGCGCGACCGCAAGCTCGCTCAGATGAAGCGCGGTGACGAACTGCCCAGCGGCGTGCTGGAAATGGTCAAGGTCTACGTGGCCACCAAGCGGCAACTGTCCGTGGGTGACAAGATGGCCGGCCGTCACGGCAACAAGGGCGTCATCGCCCGCATTCTGCCGGAAGAGGACATGCCTTTCCTCGAGGACGGCACGCCGGTCGAGATCCTGCTCAACCCGCTGGGCGTGCCCAGTCGTATGAATGTCGGCCAGATCCTCGAGACGCACCTGGGTTGGTCGGCTGCCGTGCTGGGCTTCCAGGCGATCACGCCGGTGTTCGACGGTGCTACCGAACGTGAAATCGACGAGGCCCGCAAAGAGGCCAACGAGCATGTCCGCGCCCGCCGCGAAAAAACCGAGGTCATTCAGACCGCAGGCGACAGCGAGGAACTGCTCGTCGAAATGCCGCGCGGTGGCAAGATCAGGCTCCGCGACGGCCGCACGGGCGAACTGCTCGATCAGCCGGTCACTGTGGGCTACATGTACATGCTCAAGCTGCACCACCTGGTCGATGACAAGATCCACGCTCGTGCAACCGGCCCGTACTCGCTGATCACGCAGCAGCCATTGGGCGGCAAGGCCCGCACCGGCGGTCAGCGCTTCGGCGAAATGGAAGTGTGGGGCCTGGAGGCATACGGTGCCGCTCACGTGCTGCAGGAACTGCTCACGGTCAAGAGCGACGACGTCGAAGGCCGCACGAAGATCTACGAGTCTATGGTCAAGGGTACGAACACGCTGGAGGCCGGTACGCCGGTTTCCTTCGACGTGCTCTGTAACGAGATCAAGGGCCTGGGCATGAACATCCAGTTGGAGAAAGCAAGAGTGCTGTGATGTTCTGGCTGGGTTCCGTGCGGTCTTGTTTAGCCGCGTCGCGTGCGACGCGCTTCTGAAAATGCTGAAAGACGGCAAATGCCGAGGGCAAATGCCCTGCTGATCGCGAGTTGGTCGCGATCGTCCTTGAATAGAAGGGACGCCGATACAAATGGCCGAGAACATTTACGATCGTATCAACGATTACGGCAGCGTCAGGATTTCGCTGGCCAGC
>JBJKSL010000123.1:0-5855 GCA_046704145.1 Phycisphaerae bacterium | reverse complement strand
CGTCTGCGACGTGTACGAGTGCTACGGCCGCACGTTTGCTGGTGTTGAGGCGATGGCAGATGCGTCTTCATCTTCAGTCGGATGGCGTGCAGTGGCCGAAGCATCCGAAATCCGCCAGCAGGTAGAGGCATTCCTTGCTCGCTATGAGGCACACCTGACGGAATGGCGTTCACGGCTTGCGGGATGGACTGCACGAGGTCGTCGGGTAGCGGCATGGGGAGCCGGGGCTCGGGCAGTGAGCTTTTTCAATCTGCTGGAGATCACAGGGCAGATTCCGTACGTAGCAGACGTTAATCCTCACAAGGTCGGCAGTCATCTTGCAGGGACAGGCCAGGAGATTGTCGACCCCACCTTTCTCAGCGAGTACCGGCCGGACGTTGTTGTCCTGATGAACGACATATACAGGCACGAAATCTCAGCACAGATCAGTTCGCTGGGTTTCGAAGCCGAGCTGGTTTCGGCTCAGGCAGTGCCCACCTCTGTCTGATAAACAGGCGGCCGCCGCGGGCACGAGTTTTCAAATGTAATCCGTATGAGATGTAGTCATGTCCACAATTGAACCCATGCGGGCACTGTTGACCATTGGCGACTTAGCCAATTTGCTCGGCGTGTCCATACATCGGCTGAAGTATGCAATCGAGCAGTACAAGATAGAACCGACGCGGCGGGTGGGGATTATTCGCGTGTGGTCAGAAGACAAGGTGCCGTTGATAGAGAATGCGTTGGCACGGATCGCGGCGAAAAAGTCGGGACCGATCAGGCGTGACTTTCGGAGGGCGGATTCGCCGCGGGTGAATCCGCTGGATGGCGGCGATCAGGAAGATAATGGACGCTGAAAGGAATTCCAGGGATGAGCACACTGGTTCAATCTCAGGCTGAGCCCAGGCCGAGGCCGGCGGAGTCGACTGAATGGGCATCCAGGGCCGCATGCAGGTTCTGCAAGGCTCCGTTGCGGCACAGGTTCGTGGATCTGGGCATGTCGCCGCTGTGCGAGAGTTATGTCTCAGCGGAGCGGCTCAACTGCATGGAGCCGTTCTATCCGCTGCACGTGTATGTGTGCGGTAAGTGTTTTCTGGTGCAACTCGAGGAGTATGTGCGGCCGGAAGACATTTTCAGCGAGTACGCCTACTTTTCGTCCTATTCCGATTCCTGGCTGCAGCATTGCCGCAAGTACGTCGAGGCGATGATCGAGCGATTCGGTCTGAACTCGGAGAGCCTCGCGGTGGAGGTGGCCAGCAACGACGGCTACCTGTTGCAGTACTTTGTGGAGCAGGGCATCCCGGTGCTGGGTGTCGAGCCAGCCGCCAATATTGCCAAGGTGGCGTGGGAGAAAGGCGTTCCCACGCTGGTGGAGTTCTTTGGCGAGAAGGCCGCCCGAGAGTTGGCCGACGGGGGACAGCAGGCGGATCTGGTGGCCGGTAACAACGTGCTGGCCCAGGTTCCGGACCTGTGCGATTTCGTCAAAGGGTTGAAGATCATCCTCAAGCCGCATGGGGTTGTCACCATCGAGTTTCCGCATCTGGAATGCCTGATGCGGGAGAGCCAGCTGGATACCATCTATCACGAGCACTTCTCGTACTTTTCATTCCTGACCGCCGAGAGGATCTTTGCCGCACACGGCTTGACGCTGTTCGATGTCGAGGAACTGTCGACGCATGGCGGGTCGTTGCGCATTTATGCCAGGCACAGCGAGGATGAGAGTCGGCCGGTAGGCGAGCGGGTGATCCGCATGCGCGAGCGGGAACGGGCGGCGGGGTTCGACCGCATCGAGGTGTACCAGACGTTCGAGCCGAAGGCCATCGAGGTCAAACATCGGCTGGTCGAGTTGCTCATTCGCCTGCGGCGTGAGGGACGCACGGTTGCGGGTTACGGGGCTCCGGGTAAGGGCAACACGTTGCTGAACTACTGCGGCATCAGGTCCGACCTGCTCGAATACACGGTGGATCGCAGCCCATACAAGCAGGGCAAGTTCCTGCCGGGGACGCACATTCCGATTCTGAATCCGGAGCGGATTCGCGAGCGGCGGCCGGACTACGTGCTGATCCTGCCGTGGAATCTGAAGGTCGAGATCATGCGGCAGTTGGAGTACATCCGCGACTGGGGCGGGAAGTTCATCGTCCCGATTCCGCAGGTGGAGGTGTGCCGATGAAGGTGGTTCTGTTTTGCGGCGGGCAGGGCACGCGGCTGCGGGAGTATTCGGACACGGTGCCGAAGCCGATGGTGAACATTGGCTATCGGCCGGTGCTGTGGCACTTGATGAAGTACTACGCCCACTTTGGGCACAAGGATTTTATTTTGTGCCTGGGGTACAAGGCCGACGCGATCAAGAACTACTTCCTGAACTACAACGAGTGCGTATCGAACGATTTCGTGCTTTCACGGGGCGGACGCAAGATCGATCTGGTAAGCACGGATATCGATGACTGGTCTATTACCTGCGTGGACACCGGACCGGCGGCGAATATCGGCCAGCGGCTGCGGGCGGTGCGGCGGTACATCGGTGACGACGAAATGTTCATGGCCAATTATGCGGACAATCTCACTGACCTGCATCTGCCGGAGTTGATTGCGGACTTTCAAGCTCGGCGGCCGGTGGCGGAGTTTTTGTCGATCCGGCCGCGACAGAGTTTTCACGTGGTGACGTTTGGCAGGGATGATGAGGTCCGCGGCATCGTGGATATCGGCAAGACGGACATTTGGATCAACGGCGGGTACTTCGTGTTCGATCGCAGCATCTTCGATTACATCGGCGAGGGCGAGGAACTGGTCTGCGAGCCGTTTCATCGTCTGATCGAGGCTGGCAAGCTGGCCACGTACAAGTACTCGGGCTTCTGGGCCTGCCTGGATACGCTCAAGGACAAGCAGCAGTTGGATGATATGTACCTGCAGGGGTGTGCGTCCTGGGAGGTGTGGAAACAGAACGGGGCAGAGGTCACGAATGAACGGCAGGACGAGGCTGTGCGCGAGTCGCCCCCGTCAGTTGTTACGACCCACATCTGCTCCTAAAACCGCGCGGCTTGTGTGGGATCGGCATCTTGCCGCTCCCACATGAATCGCGATCCACGTGCGGGGGTTGTGGAATGCTGAAGCTGTCGCCGGTATTGAGTGGTGATGGGCCTTGCACGGTGTTGTGCCTGGGGGCTCACTGCGACGACATTGAGATCGGCTGCGGCGGCACTTTGATGCGCTTGGCATCAGAGCGGCCCGTTGCATGCCACTGGGTGGTGGCGACGGCGAGTGCCCAGCGCGAGGCGGAGTGCAGGCGTAGTGCTGAGCTGTTCATGGCCAAGGCACAACGCTGCGAGGTAACGACTTGGCGGTTTCGTGATGGTTATCTTCCTTACATCGGTGGCGAGGTGAAGGATGCGTTCGAGCGACTCAAGCGTGAGATCTCGCCCGACATCATCTTTACCCATTTCCGCGACGATCTGCACCAGGATCATCGGCTGATCAACAGCCTGACATGGAACACGTGGCGCAATCATCTCATCCTGGAATATGAAATCCCCAAGTACGACGGCGACTTCGGCTCGCCCAATCTCTATGTGCCGCTGAGCGAGGAGGACGGCCGACGGAAGGTGGAGCACCTGTTGGAGTGTTATGCGAGCCAACGGAGTCATGCGTGGTTTACGGCGGAGACGTTTCGAGCGTTATTGCGGCTGCGAGGGATTGAAGTGAGCTCGCCGACGGGGCAGGCGGAAGGCTTCTATGCACGAAAGGTGGTCTGGTGACGACAGCAAATATTCAGCAGGTGCAGACCGACACATCGACGGCCTGTCGCGGTTGCGGTTCGGTCGGCCTGCAGGACGTGATCTCGTTCGGCGTGCTTCCCGTGGCCGAGGTGCTGGTAGGCGAGGACCAGTTGGATCGGCCCGTGTCGGCGGCACCGCTGGAGGTTGCATTCTGTCCGGAATGCACGCTGTTGCAGGTGAAGCACGTCATTCCGCCGAAGGCAGTGTACCTCGAGGATTACGCGTACTTCAGCTCTCTTTCCGGCTTCGTGCGGGAGCATTACTCGGCTGCAGCTCGGCAGATCATCGAACGCCACGGCCTGAGCCCGCAGGACCTGGTCATCGAGATCGCGAGCAACGATGGCTACATGCTGAGGACCTTTGCGGAGCATGGAATCGGAGTCTTGGGCATCGATCCCGCGCCTGGCCCGGCGGCGGAAGCAGAGCACGCCGGGGTGCGTACGATCTGCGACTTCTTTGACCTGCGTCTGGCCAGAATTCTGCACAAGCTGGGCGCCACCGGGCGGGTCGTGCTGGCCAACAATACGCTGAACATTATTCCCGATTTGGACGGATGCATGCGGGGAATCCGCGAGGTCATGCGGGACGACGGCGCCGGCGTGTTCGAAGTGCCTTATGCCGTCGACCAGATAGAGGGCTGCAAGTTCGACAATATGTTTCACCAGAACACGGCCTATTTCTCCATGACCGCGCTAGTGCGGTTGTTCCGCCAGAATGGGATGTATGTGAACGAGGTGGAGCACGTGCCGCAGGTCATGGGCGGATCGTTGCGGATTACTGCGGGCAAGAGCGAACGGGCAGATGAATCAGTAACTGCATTGCTTTCAGAGGAGCAGCGGCGGGGGATATCGAGGATCGATTACTATCGCGGGTTCGCTCAGCGAGTGAAAGAGATTCGAGAAACCTTGCGGCAGATGCTGTTGGATCTGCGGCAAAGCGGTCGGCGCATCGTGGCGTACGGGGCGGCCGGAGGAATGGCGACAACGCTGCTGAGTTATGTGGGCATTGACTCGACGCTGGTTGAATATGCGGTTGATATCAATCCGCGCAAGCACGGCTGGTACATGCCGGGCCCGGGACTTCAGATCTGTCCGACCAGCCGACTGCTGGAGGATCGGCCGGACTACGTGTTGCTGCTCGCATGGAACTATGCGGACGAAATACTGAAGCAACAGGCGGAGTATAGGGCAGGGGGCGGAAAGTTCATCATTCCGATTCCTGAGCCGCGGATTGTGTAGGGAACGCGTACGAGCGAGTACTGGTCGATGCGTGCGGCAACCAAACGCATCCCTCCGGGATGGCGGCTAAACTAACAACCCAACACATCGAGGAGAGAACATGAAACTGTTGATCACGGGACATCGCGGCTACATCGGAACGGTCATGACGCGATTTATGGAGGCGGCGGGACACGAGGTGGTCGGGCTGGACAGCGATCTGTATCGCGGATGTTCGTTCGGCCGGCCGGTTGGACGTGTGCCGACCATTCGCAGAGACGTTCGCGACGTGGATATTACGGATATGTCGGGTTTTGACGCGGTGCTGCACCTGGCCGGTCTGTCCAACGATCCGGTGGGCGATCTGAATCCCGAGTGCACTTACGACATCAATCTTCACGCGACGCTGAGGCTTGGGCAGTTGGCCAAGCAGGCGGGCGTCCCGCGTTTTCTGTTCTCGTCTTCGTGCAGCATGTATGGAGCGGCGAGCACGGAGGACATGTTGGACGAGAGTGCCCCATGCCGGCCGGTGACAGCGTATGCCGTCTCCAAGGTGAAGTCCGAAGAGGGGTTGGCGGCATTGGCGGACTCGTCGTTCTGTCCGAGCTATTTGCGGAATGCAACGGCGTACGGAGTGTCGCCTCGGCTGCGAGCGGATCTGGTCATCAACAGTCTTGTGGGCAGTGCGTATCTGACCGGCAAGGTGCTGATCATGAGCGACGGCACGCCTTGGCGGCCGCTGGTGCACGTGGAGGATATCTGCCGGGCCTTCCTGGCCGTGGTGGAGGCGCCTCGCGAGAAGGTCTTCAACGAGGCCTTCAACGTGGGCCGGAACGAAGAGAACTATCGCATTCGCGATCTGGCGTCGATCGTCGAGGAGGTCGTA
>JBJKSL010000122.1:0-5211 GCA_046704145.1 Phycisphaerae bacterium | reverse complement strand
CCCCAGGAAATTCCTGTAGCTTCCCCGGTTCGACCGAATCTCACCCCGCCCCCACCGCCTCCCGGCTACACTGGCCCCCAGCAACCGCCCACTCAGTACTCGCCAGCGCCACACCTGCCCGGCGCAGGTCCCAGCTCTGCAGGCTGGGCGCTGCTGTTAGCGATTGCCAGCGCGGTACTGTCCTTCATCGGGGCATTCATCTGGTTCAGCACCTACGCTGAGATGGCCATCAACCGCGTCGGCCAGAACGCAACTTCTGAACAGTATCAACAAGCCATCAAGCAACTACTCATGGAGCAATCGGTTGCGGTAAGTCCCGCAGCTGCAACGGCTCTGTTCGTGGGTGTGTTCTGCGGCATCGCCGCGCTGGTGCTGGCGATCAGATCCCTGGTACGCGGTGAAGGCCGACCCGGCCGCGCCATCGCCGCCTGCATCATCGCCGCCGTCTTCGTTTTCTGTCAGATCATGCTCAGCCTGGCCATGCTCCAACACCGACCCATGGGCGCTTGAACAGCCGTTTGAACGCCTTGCAAACGCACCTCGGAATTTGATGTGCCTGGTCGCGTTGACTTGCTCCGCCCGGTTTGGTAGCCTCACATTTGAAGCGTGCGTCTGACATCTTTTCTCTCAGCGCAAGTGACCCCTCGGGGAAGAGGAGCTGCACATGGATGCTTTCGAAGCCATCTCACTACCCGAATCGTCCATTCCTTCCTTGAAGAAACGTTTCTCAGTCGACGAAGCCAATCGCTCGTTGGTTTTGGTACGCCGTGTTGTGGCTGACATCATGCGAGAATACAGCCACTTGCGCGAGTTGCACGCACGTTGCCGCAAGTCGGAAGACCAAGCCAACCCACCAACCGCCGAGGAGTTCCGCCGACAGTACGTAGCCCTGACCGATCGACTCTCTTACCTCCGAGAGGAACTCGACGACATCGGCTGCGAACTCAAGGATTACCGCGTGGGAATGGTCGACTTCCCCGCTCGCATCGACGGCCGCGACGTCCTGCTATGCTGGAAGATGGGCGAAGAACGCGTCGCCCACTGGCACGAACTCGATGCCGGCTTCGCTGGACGCCAACCAATAGAGATGGAACCTGCCTGACTCTTCCGCCCCCCGGCGCCTCGCGTCATTTATTGGGCACATAGCCCACCGGCTGTGAGCTTGGATCGCCGGCCGCAAGTCGCGCACCCTTTAGCTTGACGCCTCCTGCGAGCAGTCTGGTCAATTCATCTTCGATGATCTGTTGCTTATGCTCGCCCTGCTCGGTCAAACGCTGAGTCTGCTCCTCGAGCCGGCGGCGTAAGGCCGCATTCTCCTGCCTCAACCTGGTCTGACGCAGTTCAAACCTACGCGCTATCGACTGCCGCATCTGCACCTTCAGCGAGGCCCGCTCCTCCTCCGTGGCCGCAGATGTATAACGACGTCTCAACTCGCGAAGCCGCATCTCGACCTTCTGAATCGCGATCAGACGCTCGGCATCCTCCGGATTCACCTCCGCCAGCTTCATGAGCCTTTTCATGGGTGGGAAGAGCCGCCGAATCATCTGATGAAACAGGCGGGCGTCATCACGGCGGGCCCCATCCAGTCTCGCGTAGACATCAGGAAAGTGCTGCTGAGTAAACACCAACAAGGCCTCGATCTCTTCAGGACGCGGCAAAGGTGCACGCTCCTGCGCGCCGGCCTTCACTCCAGCCCTGCGAGCCTTGGCACGGACGGAGCCACCCTGCACCTCGGACGCACCGTCTGCTGGCTGCGATCTCGCAAGGCGCGGCCGGCTGCTGCGCTCTGCAGACACTCCTGTCGCCCCCAGTAGCGCCACCGTGCACAGCGCAACGGTCCATAATGCATAGCGGCGAATCATCCCACTGCTCCTCCCTCGCGGGGCACACCGCCATTTGTGGAGTCATCCGCTGCTTGCGGACTCTCGAGCACATCCTCGAGAGCGCCAGTCAGATCCTCCATCAACGAGTCCGGTGCGGAACCGAGCACCGATGCGTCTGTCTGCTCTTGACGCTCTTCGGAGTCCCACACAACCTGCGCAGCTTCGACAAACAAATCCAGGTTTGAGTTGGCAGAAGCGAGGTTCAAAGCCGATGCCGAACCCGGCTCCGTCGAGCCCAGGTATCCGATCTGCCAAATAAGGCCAACGCACACAAGCAGCAGGGCTGCCGCAACCAATCCGCCCATCATGCGCGACTCCACGAACAGGCGGGCCCTGCTCATCGCACCCGTACGCACCAACTCGCACCGCACACGCCGCTTAACCTCGTGAAGTAACCCGAGCCGAGGCGGCACCGGCTCCTGAGCCGCCAGCCAACGCTCGTTCATCTCGTGTCGCACGGCCAGCTTGACACGCTCGCGAACAGCAAGCCCGGGCCCCGGCAGTTCGTTCAATTCACGAGAGAACTCGCCAAGTTCTGCATCAATCTGTGATTCTAATTCGTCTAGCTGCTCGTCCATCACAACACCCAGTCAAAGAAGACACCAAGAGTCATTCAGCAGTGCTGGTTCTCCGCACATCATCCCGTTCAGCACCCATCAACTCGCGCAGCCTTGCCAGGCCACGATGCGCCCGGGCCAACGCCGTCCCCAGCGGAGTCTCCATCAGATCGGCAATCTCTCGAAAAGACATCTGCGAGAAATGTCGCAGCAGGATCACCACTCGTTCAGGCTCCGGCAGTTGCCCAATCGCCTGCTGAAGACGATCCACCTGCTCTGCCCGGCTCATGGCCTCGTGTGGCTGATGCTGCGATCCATCTGCAATGCCGGCCAAGCTGCCCTCGTAATCACCCTGCCAAGCCGACCGTCCCCAGATCGGCCGCGCGGTTCGCGCACGCCGAATGCGATCTCGCACCAGGTTGGTCGCAATCCGAAACAGCCAAGCCTCAAACCGCCCGTCATGCTCATACTGCCCGATCGTGCCAACCAGCCGCACAAACAACTCCTGCAACAGATCTTCCGCATCCGATCGCCGACCCGTCGCCCGATAAAAATATCCATACAAGCGCGGCCCGTAGCCCTCGACCAATGCGTCGAAGGCGGCGGGATCCAGGCGCTGCGCCCGGGCGATCAGTTCACTAAGCTCAGCCACATCCATATCTACCGATCACGCGAGCCGTTTGCTCGTCCCAACAGCCAAACGGCTTATACCGATTACGCTTGAAGCTCGTGCCCGCCGCGGCGTCCCAAACACCGTGCGTAATAGACTTATGGACACGTCGCCGCGCAAAAGGACGCGGATGCGTGTTACACCCTACACCAGAGCACGAAAACGCAAGCTCTATCGAGCCCCAGCTTAAGTCAATAACGCGGGCCACTCCACAAAATTGCCGGACCGCCCCACCCGCCCCGCCAGAGCGTAGCCCAGCCGCCCTCGGCTGGGGGATTCCGGCTTTGAGCACACAGCCCAGAGCGGCTGTGCTACTTCTTCTTCCCACCCGAGAATCGTGCCACCCCTGGCAAGCCATGACGGTATCAGTTATTGTCGCTGCCGTGGAAAGCTCGCCGAACCTCCCGGTCTACAACCAGCCGGTCCGGCGTCAGCCTGAGGAACCGTACAATGCACAAACCAAGGTGGGACCAGCCAGCCCTGGGCGTGACAATTGCCAGTCTGCTGCTGTTGGCCGGCTGCGCGGAGAACCCCTACATGGCCAGGGCTCGGCAAACCCGCGAGCAGGCCATGGAACGCGACCTGCAAGCAATCGCCGGCGTTCAACAGGGCCGAACCGAGATGCTCAAACAGACACTGCATGTCGCCAGGGACCGCTACGAACGGGACATCCAGGCGACCCAACGCAATGCAGAGATCCTCCGAGAGTGGCCCGAATCCGAAGTCGAGCACTGGACTAAAAAAGAGCCTGCCTATCGGGCGGCCATTCAACATCAGCTCGCAGGCGATCCCGATTCCATCGAACGCACCGTGCCATATTTGATATACTGATTGCCGAGGCGTCTTCCCCATCGCTCGGCAGGCCCAGGCCCAGACGGCAGACCGCAGCTTGACGGTAGCTTGACGGTGGCGCCGAGCCTGACTTCAAATCAAGCATGTGAGAGAAACATGATCCAGTGCACCGATTGCGAGCATTGTGTCCGGGGACCGCAAGGCCAGATCAGTATGGGCTGCAACCCCTTCGCAAACATCAAAGAACCCGAATGCCTGGGCAAGTGGCAACTCATCAAGCTGGATGTCATGGTCCGCTCCTACCAGGCCACGCTGGACATGTACCGCCGCCTCGCCCCATTGCAGGAGAAGATGTTCCGCCACATGCAGCGAGAGGTCGACGAAATCGATGAGGCCGACTCCTGGAAGTACGAGCCTGAGGAACCCGACGACAAGGAAGGTCCGCTCCACTGACGCCGGCGGAGTCCGCTGAAACACACCGCACACTGTTCTTCACGCCTGGCTTGATTCAAAGCATTCCCTGCAGGCTTGGGCGCCGCGTAGAGCCACGATAGAAGTGAAGGCGGTACGAGCCTTCCGAGCATCGCGCAGCGGTCTTCTGCACGGCGCGCAAAGAAGCGGGAGCACCTGGATGACCACCAGATGTTCCCGCTGTTGTACGTGATGCTTGGCTGGGATTCCTACGGAATCAGAATGGCATCCGTGGCCCAGTTACTCTTGGAACGCATCAGCCCGTATTGATCGCCCTGAGCAGGCTCATCGTCGCAAGGCATCTTGTTGTAAACCTCGAAGTCCACCTTGCCGGACCCGCCCGCTACAGGCTTCCAACTGCTCCAGATCGAATCTTCGTCGACGCCGACCTTGGGGCTGTTTGCCCATTTCGCATGACCGTCCAGATAGGCCACGTTCTGGCCTTCCTGGTTGTGGTTACGCGAATTGGATCGCCGGCCTTTCCTAAGCAGCTCGGTGTATTGGGCCAACTGTGCATTCGTTGCCAAGCTGGAGTTAATACTCGTGTTCGTCACTTCCTGATCGCTCAGCGTGTAAGGCCGGTTGAAGCCCAACATATTCTGGGGGCCCTTGGTGGGATCCCAAGAGATGAAGCAGTAGCCGTACGCACCACCGGGAACGCCCGTGGGAACGGTCTTGGCCTTGCCACGCGCAGCATTGTTGGAATAGGGGTTGCGATCCGCCGCAATGGGCTTACCGGGATCCTTGGTGTTGGTCAGAATCTGGCCGACCAAGCCCGGCGTGCTGCTCGTGTCGCCCGGAATGTTGCCGGTATACTGCAGGTTGACCTGGAAAGAAT
>JBJKSL010000121.1:0-3691 GCA_046704145.1 Phycisphaerae bacterium | reverse complement strand
CTGCCGATGAAAGCGCGGATGCACGTACAGCGGGGCGATCTCGTTGTCTTTGACCGCGACCATGCCCGCGATCGCCCCTGCAGGCCCGTCCGCACGCGCGACCAAGTGGGGCCGCATGGCAGACTCTGTCCGCACCGTCTCCACCGATGACCGCTCGCCGGTCAGAAACGCCCGCTGGCGATCGTCAAACCCTTCGCGGTCAGCCAGCCAATGAAAGCACGCTTGCAGCAGAGCGCTGACCTCGGCGTGATCGCCATCCTTCATCGGTTCAATGTGCATGTCTCAAAAGACCTTGAATTCCCACAGGGAATAGCCGAACTCCGTCGCTCGTTTGGTGCCGTACATCCGCACGTGGCGGGCCTTGGTTGGCTGGAACTTGATTATCTCGCGTCCACCCTTGCCGTCCTTTGTCTGGTACACATCTTTCCACGTCTTGCCGTCCGTGGAGGTTTGGATGAGGTATTCCTTCCCGAATGCGTTCTCCCACTCCAACTGCACGCGGGATATCTGACGCACCTCGCCGAGGTCGATGGCGATCCACTGCGGGTCGGAGAACTCCGAGGACCATCGCGTGGATGCCTGGCCGTCCGCAGCATATTTGGGTTTGAACTGCTCGCCATTGACGATCGCGAACGAAGAGGCGGTCACGGCCTTGTGCACGGCAATGCCGTCGCGAGCTATGCGTTGGGCTTCGGTCAGAACCTCCAGATCGCGCAGACTCTGCACCGGTGGTATTCCATCGGGCCGCAATTCCGCCGCCAGCGTGTATTTGCCTGAGGGCGTCTTCACGTCGCAGTCGAACAGCAGACGCGAAGTGCCGAGGGCATCGACTTTGAAGGGCTTGGTCTGCTCTGCGAGCGTCTTGCCGTTCTGCAGTACACGCAGCACGACCGTGCCCTCATGGGCCTCAGGCAGGTCGTTGATTACGATCACGGGCACGTCATGTTTGTCCGCCGGAGCCAATTCGTCCTCGTACAGGTCGATGCAGACGCCCAGTGGAGCGAACGCATCGCGCACGTACTTGTAGAAATCGGGATCGAACTTCAGCGATTCAAGATCGGCGAAGTTGTCGCAGGTCTGGCCGCCCGGTCGCGAGTAGGTCAGCCCGCAGAAGTGCAGCACGCCGCCGAATTGTCGCGTGCTGCGCCAGAATTCTGTCATGGCCGCCAGGTACCGCGCGTACAAATAACGTCTTTGGGTCGCGGTGGCATTTCTGCCAAGAAGGTTCTCGTAGCCTCGCTTGCTCAGCGTCGTAGGCGTGCCGTCGCGGTTGAGCCACAGCCAGCCGTACTCGTCGATTAGCTTGACGTGCGTACCGGGGTTGCCGACTGGATTGCCGAACTTGCCTCCTGCCAATTTGCGGATGCTCGACAGCTTGGCCGCCGGGTTGTTCATCAGGTATGGATGGCTCTCATATTCGTCCGTTTCCGCCTGCGGAGCAGACCAGCCGTTGTCCCATGGGCGATTTGACAGATCCAAGCCGCGTACGGCCTGAATGGCCTTGCCGGTTTGTTCCAGTTGGAGCGACTCGTTCTGTGCATCCCATATCGCCACGCAGGGATGGTTCCAGTGCTCCTGCATCCACTCGGTGTACTCGCGAATGAGTTCCTCATTGGAGATCGTGCAGTGCGTTGTCCGCCCATACCAGATGGGGAACTCATCCTGAATCAGGAAACCGACCTCGTCGGCGATGTCGTACCAGTTCTCCGGCGGGAATCCGATGCAGTAGCGTGCGGAGTTCCAGTGCATATCGCGGAAGGCTTCGTGCAGCTTGCGGACCCATTCCGGCCGCCAAGGCTTGTCGCCGCGAGTCGGCTCTTCAAAGAAGCGGAAGATGCATACGTTCGTGCCGCGGAGGAAGTAGGGCTTGCCGTTAAGCATCGCCCGGCCGGTAGCGGGATCGAAGCGGAACGACCGCATGCCGAAGCGAGTCTGCACCGAGTCGCCCGCGGTAGTCACCTCCAGCCGATAGAGAAACGGATCTTCCGGCGACCAGAGGCGGCAGTTCTCGACAGGCACGCGCACATCTGCTTCAAATTGCCCCTCGCTGCGAGCCCTGCTTGCGGTGGCTTCGGCTGTGCCGACGACCTTGCCGCTTGCAGCCTCGCGAACTATGCATTTGACGGGCGTGCCTGGGGCAGCCGAGCCGGAGACGGCGGAAACCACGCGGACAGCGTGAGCTTCGATGTCCGGTGCAGCCTGTACGTGCTCGATGTAAGGCGATCCGGTGAGAATCAACGCGACGGAATCGTAAATGCCGGGCGTGTACAGCGTTTTCTCGAAATCGGCCCCCGTGGGCACCTCCGGCGGCAGGGCGGCAGGGGACGCACCCACGCGGACGAGCAGTTCGTTTTGCTGCCCGCCACCCTTGATGAACGGCCGCAGGTTGAACCAGGCCGGCGTGAAACAGGGCCAATGCTCGCCTACCAGCTTGCCGTTCAGCCACACCTTGGTGCCGTAGGCTGCTTTGTTGATCTTCAGCAGGGCGGTCGGCGGTACATCGCCTTCGATCGAGAAGCTGCGGCGATACCAGAAGGCCTCGCGCAGCTTGCTCTGCTTGCCCACCTCGGCGAAGGCAGGCTTGGCCATGTCCACCAACCCGGGCACGGGGATCTCGCCCTCGAAACGCTCCGGAGCCCGATCCATCGCACCCTGGGCAATTTGCCACATGCCGTCGAGCGAAACAGTTCGACGCAGCCCGTCGGCTTCCGCGATCTGGGCAGTTCCGACGAGCAGCGTACCGATGAACACGGTCAACCAGCGCATGTCGTGCCTCCTTCGCGAACTGGAGCCTTCGCGTGTGTTCTACTTTTCGTCCGGCTTGAACACGTAGGCATAGTCGGCCGGCGTATAGTCGAGAATCTCTTCAGGCTTGAAGTACAGGACAATCTCGGCGGCAGCGGTCTCGGGTGCGTCGCTGCCGTGGACGAGGTTGTAGGTGCGGCTGGCACCGAAGTCGCCGCGGATGGTGCCGGGCTCGGCCTCGTAGCCGAAGGTCTTGCCCATCAGCTTGCGCGAGATGCTGATGGCGTTCGGTCCGGCGATGATCATTACCACTACCGGGCCGGAGGTGATGTACTCGATCAGGCCGGGGTAGAAGGGCTTGCCCTTGTGCACGGCGTAGTGCTGCTCGGCCAGCGAGCGGCTGACCTGCATGAGCTTCATGGCTGCGATGGTCAGGCCTTTGTCCTCAAATCGCTGCATGATTCGGCCGACGAGCCGCCGCTGAACACAATCGGGCTTCAGAATGATCAGAGTTCGTTCCACAGATGCACTCCTTTGTCTGCTCGTGGATGTCAGATTTCGGTAAGAACCCGCCCGCAGATCACGCAGATTGACCAGATAAAGATTGGACAACCTTCGCGCCAGGCCCAAACCCGGCATGATAACGAACGCAGCGGTGGTGAGAAAGACTCGCGCCTAACAACAACTGAAATCAGACCGGCTGGAAGCCGGTCCCACACGGTGAAGCCGGTCCCACACGGTTGCGTCGGACGGTCTTATGCGGTGGGCGTGTACTCGTGGGTGGCGGCGACCACCGCTTTGAGATTGGCCTCCGGGACGGCGGCAGGGTCATAGGTGCAGCCGGGGGTGATGATGATGGGACGCTTGCGTGCCTGGCGGAGGGCGTCGCGCACCTCGAAGGCGCAGTCCTCGGGCGTGCCGTTGGGCAGTGTCTTGAGGTTGTCCA
>JBJKSL010000120.1:0-7314 GCA_046704145.1 Phycisphaerae bacterium | reverse complement strand
GTATAGCTACGCAGCCACCAATCTGTTTACCGCCCCTGCGCCGGTCCCCACCATGCCGTGGCGCAATCCGGAAACGGCTACCGAAGGCACTGTCTGGGGCCGCATCACCGACAATAACACAGGTCTTCCGATCGATGACGCAACAGTAGACATTCTCCTTCCCGAGGCGGCGTGTGGCTCGACCCCGGTTGCGACCGTGCAGACGGACGGCAACGGCTACTACGTGCTCACCATGGTCGATGCGGTCGCAGGAGGCACCGCGTACAAACTCTGCATCACCAAGAACGATTACACGGCCGTCTCGACGGCCGCGGTCTGCCTGCCCGGCGACATCACTCGCTACGACGTGGCGTTGGAATCACACGCGAATCTCACGCGGCTCTATGTGAAAGCCGATGCTGCGGGCTTCAACGACGGATCGAGTTGGGCCGACGCCTATCTTGATCTGCAGACCGCACTAAGCGTTGCCGCCAGCAGCAACGGTGTCGTGCAGGAGATCTGGGTGGCCGCGGGCACATATACCCCCGCAGCACCAAACGGCGACCGCGCCGCCACATTCCAGCTGCGCAGCGGCTTGGCGATCTACGGCGGCTTTGCCGGAAACGAGACCAGTGTGTCGCAGCGAGCAACGAATCCCGACGGCTACACCATGCTGCACGAGACAAAGCTCTCGGGCGATCTGAATGACAACGACGGTGCCAACTTTGCCAACAACGGTGAGAACAGCTATCACGTGGTAATCGGTAGCGGAACCGGCAGCACGGCCATCCTCGATGGCTTTATCATCACCGGCGGCAACGCCAACGGAACCAATCCGGCGGACAACGGTGGAGGCCTGTACATTGAAGGCGGTTCACTTGCCGTGCAGCATTGCATCTTCTGCTTCAATACCGCCGATGCCGGAGGAAGCCTGGCCTGGCGCAACAACTCCGTAGGAAGAATCGAAACCTGCAGGTTCAATGGCAACGCCGCCCGGGCGGGTGCCGCTATGCTGGTTGAGAACACCTCGCATCTGTCGATACAGAACTGCCTCTTTGAGGCCAACACGGCAACACAGGTGGGCGGGGCAGTCTACAACAACGTTAACTCTTCTCCGGCTTTCAGCAATTGCAGGTTCATCGGTAATACGCAGACCGGTTACAACTCCACTACGGTTGGTGGCGGAGCGGTCATCAACAAGGACGGCAGCAATGCCTCTTTTGACGGTTGCACGTTCACAGCAAATGCTGCCCATGACGGCGGCGGTGCTATCCTCAACACCAACAATAGTAATGCCAGTTTGTCGCGTTGTTCGCTGATGGCCAACGTGGCTGGAAACGCCGGTGGCGCGATGGCAGTGATGGACGGCACCCAATGGCTGATCAACTGCGTTTTCAGCGGTAACTCGGCTAGCACCGGCGGCGGCATTTACGTCAGCGATGGTAATCCTCAGTTGATCAACTGTGCGATGTCGGGGAATTCTGCCCCCGGAACTTCACCCGGCCGGGGCGGGGCCATTTACGTCCGCACAAACACTGGAACGATGAAGCTGACCAATTGCACCTTGACCGGCAATACGGCGGGCAGTCAAGCGGGAGGTATCTGGGATGATGGGGCCTCCACCTCTCCGGTATTGTCAAACTGCATCCTCTGGAGCAATGGCGGTACGACTTCTGACTGCCAGATTCACAATAGAATTGCCAATCATACCACGGCCACCTACAGCGACATCCAAGGTGGCTACGCGGGAATCGGAAACATAGGCAGCGATTCGAACCAGCACAATCCATTTTTTGTCAACGCCGCCGAAGGCGATCTGCACCTGCGGCTGGGTTCTCCCTGCATCGATGCGGGCAGCAATGCTTTACTCCCGGCGGATGCCGCCGATCTTGACCTCGATGGCGACACCGCCGAACCGTTACCGCTCGATCTGGATGGAAACGATCGTCGTGTCGATGATCCCGGCAATATAGATTGTCCGGCTAATCCTGGCACTTGCGGTGAGGCCCCGATCGTCGACATGGGAGCTTATGAATTCATGCCTCCGTCGCCCGGCGATTTTGACGGTAACGGCAAGGTGGACGAGGTTGACATGCAGACCTTCATAGCCTGTGCCACCGGCCCGGGCGTACTATACAATCCGGCCGAGCCCCCGGACGGTTGTACGGCTACGGTCGTCAACGAGCGCAGCGCAGCTGACCTGGATGGGGACGGCGACGTGGATGGGGTCGACTTCGGAATATTCCAGCGCTGCCTCAGCGGGACTGAACCGGCCGATCCGAACTGTGTAAACTGACACACTCGGCCAAAGTCGTCGTTTCGATGCAGGGCAAGCTGCTCCAATATGCGGGGAGCGGGTAAGTCCAATTGGCCTGCTGTGTAACGTGGCGGCGCGAACCGGGCGCAAGCATGTCGCGGGAACTGACTCGCACTACTGCTGGAGTTCATATTGAATGGTGGCGTGATCCATAGGCGCGAGCAGTTCATCCAGCGCGTTCGGATCGTCGGCCAGATAACAATCAAAGAATGCTTCAAGCTTTTCCCGGGTGATCGCAAGCTGATCGGCTCGCGCAAGCGGCCCGGAATCACAGCCCGGGAACGGCCCATCCAGAAATCCGCAGTGATAACCGCCTTCTATCAGCACAGCGATACGCGGCGGCGGGGCTACGGCGTACATGGCCAGGGAATTGTGCTCGGGTGGAAAGTACGTGTCGGCCGTTCCCACCATGAAGAGCGAGGGCACGGTCAACTGGTCGGCCACGGCAACGGACGAAGGCGATAGTTCCGTGGCCGCCGTGGTCGCCAGGGCCCGGAACCGCTGGTCTGCCGCACAAGTCCGCACTGCCGCACTGCCTCCCATGGAGTTGCCCAGCAGTCCCACTCGATCCATATCGATTTCCTGATACCACTGCGATTGCGGGTCTTGGGTCTGCTGTTGGAGGTAATCGAAGCAGACGCTCAGGTCCTTTGCATACTGCTTGTTGACGCCGCTGTCTGGAAGCAGGTCCATGCCCGAACGCGTGGCGATGACGATGTAACCTTGCGATACCAGGTGATCGAGCGTTGACGCGTACGCATCGGGACTCTGCAGGAAGCCGTGGCCGAAGACGATGGCCGGAAACATGGGCCGAGGCGTGGACGTGTCTTCCCCTCCACTTACGGCGGGCGACAACATGAGTGCTGGGAAAGTGCTGCCGTCCTGTCTTGAGACAGTCACTTCGGTGCTCTGCACACCATAGGCCCCCATGCTGCGGGTATACTCGCTTTGGCCGGTTACGGGGGCAGCTGGAGGGTCACAGGAAGTTACAAGCAACGGGATCGCTGCGCTCAGCACGACGACGGCGAACGAGGAGTAACGCATGCCGATATTACCGGCCCCACCTGGAGGAAGCAATTAGAGGTATAAAATAAACAGGAAGTAATTAGAGTGTGCCAGAAGTGTCGCGCACGGCCCCGGCGGCCTGTCGCTGTCTCGACGTTCAGCCAGCGATCCACGTCCTGGCTGCTGCGGGAGAGAGGTTCGACACGGGGCGCGTGCATTGAAGTGGGCCGGATCGGCCGGGTCTCAGGTTGTGCCGGAAGTATCAACGCAAGCCAGCTTCTTGCCCCCAAGGAGCTGGCTGTGTATGTCCTCACTGAAATACATTAGACTGTTCGTGCCCCTGACCGGCTCCGGCCTTGTGGCAGACCATGAGAGCCGCGTGCCGGCACAATTCTTTCGGCGACTGGAGAGCAAACGGTGGATCGGCTTGAGAAACTGGCATTATGGCATCAGGTCAGTTCCATTCGGTTCCTTGGCCCGGTGCGTTTTCGGCAGTTGTGGCAAGCTTACGAAGATGACATTGGGCGCGTGTTCCGCATGAGCGACGGGGAACTTGCTCAAATCGATGCCGTGTTCTATCGTCAGAGCATCGATAGTGTCCGCGACCAAGCTTCGAAATACCAACATTCGCTCCAGTTCATGCAGTCTCAACTCGAACGGGCCGCGCGTTGCCACGGCACAATCGTAACTCTCGACGATCCTCTGTACCCCCATTTGCTGGGCGACTCCAAATTCTGCCATCCCATCATGTACTGCATCGGTGACCTGGCGGTTCTGAAGGACTGCGACAGATTCCTGGCGATAGTCGGCACGCGCCAGCCCGCCCCCGAATCCTGTGCGTTTGCCAGGAGCATTGCAGGTGAATTCGCCCGCCACGGCTGGGTCGTCGTGAGTGGTTTGGCCAAGGGCATCGATACCGAAGCGCATCGCGGCGCTCTGGAGGCAGGCGGCCGAACCATCGCTGTTCTCGGCTGCGGACCGGACGTGGTCTATCCAAGAGAGTCGGCGGAACTACATGCGGAAATCGCGCGGCGGGGCCTGATCCTTTCGGAGTTTCCCTTTGGGGATCATGTAGACGAACTAAAGCTGAAGAAGCGCAACAAGACCATCGTAGCCGCCTCCCGTGGCACGCTCCTCGTGGAAAGCGACGTGACCGGTGGCGCGATGAATGCCGTTGCGACTTGCCGAGAACAGAACAAACCGCTGATGACCATTCTGCCTGAATGGCCAGGCCGAATCAGCGGAAACCGCAAGGCCGCCGACGAGGGTGCGTTCGTCGTTTCTGTCGGCCCCCAGTCCTTCTCTCAGCTAGCCTCATTGCTGGAATCAGAACTGCCCGGCCTTTCTGCGCATTTCTTCGACCCTCGGTGATGAGCGAAGCCTACGCTCCTCGCAGGTCTAATAGCGAAGCACGGTGAGCAGACCTCGGCGGGGGATTGACTGCAGACTTTCAAGCCTATTGTTGTGCTAAAGCCGGCAAGAGGCACACAGGGGTTCGTTCACGCCCCCGCATCCTCTCTGACATATACATGCCACACGCCATTATTGTCGTGAATCCTGGCGATTACATTTTGCCGAGTTGTAGAACCGACCGCAGACTTTGTGGCACAAGTGCGAGAAGGGCAAGCTCTGCGCGATTGTGCCGGTTCAGCCTCGGGTTGGAGCAGTTCAAGGAGTGGCCTGGCAGCCGCCTGGATGGCCGCACATGTGTTGCATTTGTGCGACACTACTATGCCCCTACCGCTTGCATTCAGTGTGGGCGACACTAAAAAAAGCATTGTATTTGTGTGATCCATGTCGTGTTTCTGTCATTGTTCACAGCAGATCTTGAACCAGGATCGCACCAAGGTACATTCGACAGTCGGAGGGGCCATGTTCCCGAGAATAGGCATGTGACAGTGCCCAGAACACTATCTGGCGATGTAGCCGGAAGGCTCGACTTGGGGTCTCGGAGCCAGTCTCCGACAGCTCGTCGACGCAGGGGAAGCCTGGTTGTGACGCTGTCACCTGATCGCTCTTGATGCAGAGAGGAGATGCTGTATGAGTCTTGGTCGTCTGGAGTTGCGCATGATTATGTGTTGTCTTGGACTTGTGTGCGCAATCGGCATAATGGGTGGCGCGGATTGCATACCAGTGCCGGGTGGTACCTGCCCAGACGGCTCGTCCCCCGTGAACGGCTCGTGTCAAGATTCCAACGTTCCAACATCGACAACCATTCTGAGCCAGGTGCAGACTCTCGACAAGCAAGCAATACCGGGCGGAAGTAACTGTGCCACCGCATCGATGCAGAAAGAGTTATCCTTCAGCGCGACAATCGGAAAGCAGGTCACCGTTACCGTGACCGGCCCAACCACCGCCAGCCGCCCTCAAATTGTGCTGTCTGACATGGCTGACAACATACTGGGAAACAGTGGACAAAACCCAACAAGCAACGTAACGGTTACGACATTCACTCCGGCAGCGACGGCGGAGGTGGATCTTGTGGCGATTGAGTGCTCGACAACGGCGGTAGCGGGAAACTACACGTTCCTCGTTGAGCAGGCGCCGTGATGAGGCCCTCGTGGAAATAGGCGGCAACCTTTCGTGTCGGACGGCAACAAGGGGAAAGCATGACTGCGCTCTCGTATCGCTGGTTGTCGTGTGCGCTGGTGGCGATGCTTCTGCCGCCGCTGTTGGGCTCGTCGTGCTCACCACCGGTCCCGCGCAGTGCGCCGGACAGCATAGCTCCTGTCTATTTCCCTCCCAGCCAATCCTCTGACGGGGCTGTGGCCAGGGCTACGTTTCATGACTTGGCGGACGTGCAGGAAGGGCTGCTGGCCGTCTACACTGTTCCGAACCTGGGTACGTCCTTCATGTTCGGCAGTGTAGCGGACCCCAGCCGTCCCCGATTCGACACGCTTGTGTTTCAGCCGGCTGACGGAGGAGAGGTTATCCGTTACGACTTCGGAAGCGATCGGCGCATCCATCGGATCGCGACTTCGTCGGAGGCTGTAGACTTTGCCTACGATACCCCCCAGGCCGGCTGGTTGACGGTGACAGATGAAGCAAGCGGGGAGGTTCTGGCCACCGCTGAAATCCCCGAGAGCATGAATGAGATTCTGGCTGCTCTGGATGCTCCTGGACCCGAGGCCTCGAAGTCCACACTTGCAGAACGTTCTATTCTTACCGCCGTCGGCTTTGTCAAGATTGCAGCCGGAGTTGTAGGTGCTTCACTGGGAGCGATTGCAATCGCATCGGCCGCCCCGGGACTTGCCATGGCGGCTGCCGGAGCTGCCATTATCGGCGGCGCGGCGAACATGGTGAGCGGGTATCTCAGCGTGAGGCAGGATTCTCCAGATACTGCAATCGATCCGAACCTCTATCAGAGACTGCAGGAACAACTGGAAACCATATCCATTGCCACCGAGATAGCGTCGCTCCCCAATATGGCAGTGGAGAGCACCGATCTGGCGTTGGAAACGATCGCCAACAACATGCAGATTGCGAACCTTAGCAAGGCTCTCAGAGTCACTGCAGATCCCATTCTAAACGGTCTGAACACGGCCTTGGACCGTGGATCGCAGACTGCCACGCTGACCGCGTCAGCCAATCCAACCCAAGGTAGTGTGACCAAGAGTTGTTCGACGAATTCTGAGCTCGACGTCACCTTGTCCGGGGTGTGGAACGCTGGTGCCGGACATACGCCGGATGAATTCAGGCTCGTGGTGAATTGGATCGATCCCTCTGGAACGCCTCTGACAAGCATGTCCTACGACAACACGCTCAAGGCTGATGCCCCACCAGCTACGGGGGGGACTTGGCAGGTCAGGCTGGCGCCGGCGTTTACGGGAAACGATGCCCCCGGCATCTACACTTTGGCGGTCAGCCTTGAACTGAAAGCGGATCACTTATATCCGACCCTCGCGACCAAAAGCGATCCATTCCAGCTACAAGAGAAGGACCCGCTACAGCTGGCGGACATAACGGTGAAATCGAATCGCATCGAACTGTTCGCCTGGGACAATGGCCAAGAG
>JBJKSL010000119.1:0-5015 GCA_046704145.1 Phycisphaerae bacterium | reverse complement strand
TCTGCGTTAAGCCCAATGTGGGGTTTGACCGCGAGCCGCAACTGGGTGCGACCACGCACCCTGCGGTGGTCGGTGCCGTCGTCAAGTTGTGCATCGAAGCCGGCGCAAGCAAGGTGATCGTCGCGGACAACCCCATTGAAAGCCCTGAGGCCTGCTTCGCTAAGAGCGGCATTCGCAAGGCTGCCGAGCAGGCCGGTGCACAAATTGTCATACATTCGTCAGCACACGATGCCCCCGTGCAGGTCCGTCCCGGCGCACCGGATGCCGCTCGCGGCGAAGCTCTGGGCACCTGGCCCATCTTCTACAAGCCGTTGGAGCTGGCCGACAAGGTGATCGGTGTGCCGCCCATCAAGGACCACAACCTCTGCACGGCATCCATGTGCATGAAGAACTGGTACGGCCTGCTGGGCGGAAGGCGAAATCAGTTCCACCAGGCCATTCATCACATCATCAGCGACCTCGGCCTGATGATGAGCCCCACGCTGGTCATAGCCGACGGCACGCGCGTGATGATGTCCAGCGGCCCCACCGGCGGCCGTCTCGAAGACGTGAAGCCCGGCGGCATCGCCGGCCGTCCCTGCGTGGTGGCCAGCGTCGATCAACTGGCCTGCGATTCCTGGTGCCTGCAGAATCTGCTGGGCCGCGACCCCGCCGCCCTGGCCTATCTCAACATGGCCTTCGACAAGTTCGGCCAAGACCCCACCCGAATCACCGCTCACAACTGGCAGGACTACAAGAGCCAGAACCTGATCGCGGAAACGTCGCTCTGAGCTTGCCACGCCGAACACTCACACCCGAAAACGCACAGAATGCCGGCGTCCCTGTGAGGATCGCCGGCATTCCGCAACATTGAGGCTGAAAAGCTTTGGCGACAGGTGTCAGTCCAGGTCAGCCCTATCTCTCGAACGCGCCCACGTCGGCCTTGGCGTCACGCGGCTTGTTGTTGGCATCGACGGGGACGATGACGTCCATGCGGTCAATGAGGGGCGAACCGTCCTGCGGCACGCCGGACGCGTCGAGGTTGTCCGCGCCGGTAGTATAGTTGCTGCCCGTCGCACCGCTGGGGTCAACGAAATGGTTGTCCCACCAGCCGCTCCAGTCGGCATCCGCGCCACCGTCGCCGAAAAAGGCGAAGTCGCAGCCGCGCACGGACCAGTTGGTGATGCGGCAGGGATACTTCCCGCTGCCGGCGTAGCTGTCGCTCATCAGGCCGATGCCCTTGGTGGCGAAAGTGCAATGCCACCACAGCAGATGATTGACCCAACGCCCCCAGCCACCGTAGCCGTAGGAGTTCTGGTTCATCTCTGTATAAACGTTGACAAAAGCCATGCCGTCGGCCATCGAAGGCGGGGCGTATATGTCACCGCGGATGAAGATGCTCTGGTACTGAAGACCGGTGGCAACCAGGTTGTAGACAATGACATTGTCGTCTAACTTGTTGGAATCATCCCCCATACCGTGCTGCCATGCATCAGCGTGTGCGCCCGAGCCGTAAGGATCAATATCCATGACGTCACAGTTGACCACCATGGCCACGTTCTGAAACGCATCGTCGCCGATGTGCGAGATGTTCAGGTTCCGGCACAGGGCCGAGCCGGTGGTTGCCTGCTGCACCTGCGTGATGCTGCAATCGGTATAGAACATGCGACCGTACTCGTAGCCGAGCGGATGGGAGCCGGTGACCTGGCGACCGCTGCCTACTAGTCGGCAACCGTCTGCCCAGACCTTGTCCTGTCCCCGGTCGCCCATGGACAGCACGCCGCCACCGCTTAGCGTGACGTTCTGTATGTGTAGCTTGCGAACCGTGGGAATGCCACCGGAGAGGATCGTTGTATTGTCAGGGTTGCCGCCATCGTCGGTGGTGATGGTCAGCCACTCATAATCGCAGGCAATGGTACTGGTCACGCCGCCGTTGTCGCTGTTGTGCGTGCCCTGCATGAGCCGAACGATGCCGCCATCGGCGTTGTTGCCGAGGCCTTGGCTTGCGCGATACTGCCGAATGGCATCGATGGCCTTGCCGATGGTGCCGAACGGCTTGGACCGGCTGTTCACTGCAGCCGCTCCGTCGTTGCCGGCGGTGCTGACCCAGGCCTGCACGGTCTGCAGGCTTCCGGTGGGGTTGACCATGACGCCCAGCGGGTCGAGGCCAACGCCGCCGCCGTCGGTGTCCTTGGTACGCACACCGCCGTCGTTGCCGTACACTTCGGCATCGACAGTAATGAGGCCGTCGCTGGTGAAGTCGTCCGCTTTGATGGGAGCCCAATACTCACACACGCCGGTCTGATCGTTAATGGTCATCTTGGTCACGTCGATCGGCGAGGGGCCGGTGTAGCCCTCGCCACTGACGATGAAACGCACACGCGAAATGCCGTACCTTGAAAAAGCCACGACACCTATGTTCAGCGTCTGGCCGGCATCGATGCGCTGGTGAGGCACGGTGTCCCAGCGAGCGATGGGCGTGAGTTGCGCTTGCGGGATCGAACTTGACCTGGGCGGCTGGACAAGCCCGTCGTCCGGTGTAGCCGAAGCCTGCGAGTTGTTTGGCGGTTGGACCGGCGCGGTCGGGTCGCTCGATCCTGAGGGCTGATCATCGCTCGCAGCCGCCTGGTCGGAAGACGCGGGCGTGGGGTCCGGGCTGGGTTTGTTCGGATCGGCAGGAACAGCAACTGCTGGGGCTGCCTGCTGATTCAGGTCTGTCGTATCGGTGGGCGTCGGCAGTTCCGCACACATGGCGCCCATGCTGGCAATTCCAATGGCCAGGATCGACAGCTTGAGGCTCGATGTCGCATATGTGACAGCTCTTCGCCTTCCCGTCAGGCCACCTGACGATATTGAGATTTCCTCGGCAGAGCGTGGACTACACTTAAAGCTCAGCGCGCGCAGCCGATCAAACAACATGAATACCTCCCTTCCCGCAGAGCGCAAGCATGTGCGGGGAAAAACGGGCAGCTCAGATTGAACTACACTGCTGGTCTCGTGTGCCGGCGGGTACTTGAGGTCAGATTAGTTCATTGCGATCCCGCTCGGCTCCCTGTACTCGAGTTCGAACACGGATGGCCTGTCGTTTGAACGGGCCATTTTCACCGCTTACGTACTCCCCGAGCAAGGGGTTCGGGGTTTGCGAACACGCTTAAAAAGGTTTTTCCCTATGCGAGCGTAGCGGTTCCAGGGCATCACCTCAGGGCGACCCCCAGGGTGTCCGCAAATTCGGTGCGGCAACACGTTCAACATGGGCCGCAGGCGTGTTGGAATGCACAGAATGAATGTGTCACATGAGCGGCGCGATTCGCATGGCGCAGTCGCAAAAATCTACGGTTGAGTAGTCGCCGATTTCAGCTGCAGCGGCGCGATCTTCTCCAGGCCCTGCTTGATCTCGGCGGCGTTGCCGACCACGACAACCACGAATTTCGATGGATCGAGCCTGGCGATTGCAGCATGAAGTCTGGCTGGGTCATCGATGCTCGCCAGTTGAGCTTGATACTTGGCGTACCAATCCTGCGGCAGTCCCCAGACAACCAGGCTCCACCAGCGGTCCGCAACCTGCGCTGGCGTCTCCATGCCCATCTGGAACTGGCCGATCAGCGTGTCGCGAGCATTTTGCAGCTCATCTTTTGTGACCGGCACCTTCGACAGATTCGCGGCTTCATCGATGGCAGCTTGCACGGCCGAGGCGGTTCGATCGTTGCGGGTGAACGTGCTCATGCAGAAGGCGGCGGCCTTGGATTTCACGTCGAAATAACCAAACGCACCGTAGGTTAAGCCCTTCTCGATGCGCAGCACGCGATTCAACCGGCCACTGAACGACTCGCCAAACAACTGACTCACCAAGCGCGCCTGCGGATAGTCTGCATCGCTCCTGGACAGCTTTACCACTTCGCCGATGCGGATTTCGCTCTGCGTGGCGTCCGGCCGATCCACCAGGAGGATGCGCGTTGCCTCGCGTCCAGGCAACGTCCCCGCAGAGACGTGCTCGGCCTTGCCCTGCCAATCGCCGAACCACTTTTTCGCAAGATTGAAGGCGTGTTCCGGTTCGATGTCGCCTGCGAACACCAGTCGGGCCGCGTCGGGAGCCACAAAACGCTTGTGGAACGCAGCCACCGCGTCGCGAGTAATCTTCTTCAGACTTGCAGAGGTGCCCTCAGACGGCCGCGAGAGGAAGTAGTCACCGTACAACGCCGCATTGAAAGCCCGTGTGGCGATGGTGCCCGGGTCGCGCTCGCTGATAGCCTGCTGGGCAATCGAGCGCTCCACGAAGTTGGAAACTTCTTTTTCCGGGAAGGTCGGCGTCCGCACGATCTCAGCGAGTAACTCGGCGGCCTTGTCTGCGTGTTCGCGCAGAGCCCACATGCGCAGGCTCGAGTCCTCAGCGTTGACCGAACTGGACAACGACATGGCTCGCGAGTCGATCATCTCGGCCAACTCGTCGCCGCTGTGAGCCGCCGTCCCGCGGCGCATGGTGTTGAAGGTGCAGTAGGCCAGGCCAGCCATATCCGGCGGGTCGTCCTTGCCGCCCAGCAGGAAGTTCATGGACACATTCACCGACGGCGCCGCAGCATCAGAGAACACCGCCACGGTCAGACCATTGGGCAGGGTGCGCAGCACCGGCGAGGGCAACTTCACAGGCGAAGGCTCTTTGCTCTTCGGCATCTCGGCGGGCGGCGGCCCATCGACAATCTTCTCGTCCTTGTTGTTGGATTTGTCGCTGGTGGCCTCGGCTATCGGTTCCGGATTGGGATCGGGGCGTATCACCAGCGAAATGGTGCTGTTGTCGTGAAACACGCGGCGAGCCACAGCCATCACGTCGTCGGCGGTCATCTGCCGCAGATGCTGACGGTCGGTGTTGACGCGATTGGGATCGCCCAGGATCACCGCTGCGTAGCCGAGCTGATCGGCCCGCCCCTGCACGGTCTCAGCCGCGTGCACGTAGCCCGCCAGCACCTGGTTGCGTGCTTTTTCGAACTCGGCCGGCGCAATGCCCTTGTCGAGCAACAGATGAATCTCATCGTGCAAGGCCT
>JBJKSL010000118.1:0-3653 GCA_046704145.1 Phycisphaerae bacterium | reverse complement strand
TCCTTGGCCAGTTTGATGTCGAACTTGCCCGAAACCATCTGTTCGAGCGTCTTGTCCAACTCTTCAGCGGGATATCCGTGCCACGCGATGGCACCATTCTTATCGACCACGAAAGCGTAAGGAATTGTGTTGACCCCGAAGGCGTCCAGGTAGGCCCGGGCCGTGGTTTGCTGATCGTCGACGGCGACGGCGTAATCCATGTCATTGCCAAGCTGGCCCACGAAAGGCTTGACCACGGAAGCGAGCTCGTACGATACGCCGATGACCACCACACCCTTGTCCTTGTACTTGTGCTGGAGTTCGGTGAGGTGGGGGATGCTCGCTCGGCAGGGCGGGCACCACGTGGCCCAGAACTCGATTACGTAGATATTCTTGCCCTTGCCGGCGGACATGTTGATGGGCCCGCGTTTGACCCAGCTACTGATCTTCAGTGGCGGGGCAGCGTCGCCGAGCTCCATGGTCGCCCAAGCCGGCGTGGTCAGTCCAGCGATCGAGGCGAGCAAAACAACAGTTCGTGTCCGAGCGAGCATATTCATGGAGTTCTCCGCGTATAAGAGCATACCTTGGCGCGACACCATTCTATCGCGACTGGCTTTCCGATCTAGCGACGACCCCGCAAAAGCCTTCCGCATCCTCTACAATCTTGCCCCACCCCTCACGAGTTGCTACATTCAGACCAGCAGTCTGTGAAGACTCACTGAGGAATTGGTACTTGCGGCTGAGCCCGCTTCCTGTTTTTCGAGGCTGAACCTTGCGAATCGGCCAACTACACCGACGGCCTGTGGTTTCGTTTGAGCTGTTCCCGCCGAAGACGCCTGACGCCGAAGTCAAGCTCTTCGAGGAGACCATACCCGACCTGCTTACGCTGGAGCCTGCCTTTTTTACCTGCACTTACGGAGCAGGGGGCAGCACGCGCGACAAGACGCTCGAGATCGTCAAGCGTGTCAAGCAGGAGTTCGATATCGATGCGGCCAGCCACTTGACCTGCGTCGGCTCCTCGCGTGAGGAGCTCGGCCGCTACCTCGATGAGGCTCGCAAGGCGGGCATTGTCAATATCGTGGCTCTGCGCGGCGATCCACCCAAGGGCGACACGGAATTTCGGCCGCCAGCCGACGGTTTCGCACACGCCAGCGACCTGGTCGCGTTTATCAAGCAGCGTGGGCGGTTCGACGTGGCCGTGGCCGGCTATCCCGAGGGGCACCCGGAGGCGCCGGACAAGTACGCTGACTGGCAGCGGCTGGCCGACAAGGTCGAGGCCGGGGCCGACGTCATCATCACGCAGCTGTTCTACAACCTGTACGAGTTCTACGAGTTCGAGGACTACGTTCGCGGCAAGCTGAAGATCAAAACGCCAATCGTGGCGGGCATCCTGCCCATCCTCAGCAAACAGCAGATCGAACGATTTTGCAGCATGTGCGGAGCCAAGATCCCGCCGCCGGTGCAGGCCCAGCTGCATAAATACTCTGACGACCCGGCCAGCTGCCGGCAGTACGGGGTGGAACTGGCGACGCAGATGTGCGAGGCCCTGATCTGGCGCGGCGTGGCCGGCCTGCACTTCTACACGCTCAACCGGTTCAACTCGACGGCTGAAGTCATGCGACATCTGGGCTTGAGCCGGTAACCCCTTAAAATTGGGAAGTTGGCAGCTGAGACGCGGCCACAGGCTGGTCGACTGTCTGGGTTTCGGTACAATGCCCGGCTTTGTGGCAAGGAGCGAGGGAACTTGTTGCCGTTCTCTCTTCGGTGGCGTCAACAAGTTGACGCGGTCCTGAAGAACGATGCGGTCCTGACGAATGATGCGGTCGGGAAGAATGAGGCCGTCCTGAAGGATGAGGCGGTCCTGAAGAATTCAAAGGCTGACGGAGACGACTGATGTACAAGATTGTGCTTTTGCGGCATGGTGAGAGTACGTGGAACAAAGAAAACCGCTTCACCGGTTGGACGGACGTCGACTTGGCCGAGACGGGCGTCAAGGAGGCCACTGAGGCCGGTGCGGTGCTGAAGAGAGAGGGCTACACCTTTGATGTGGCGTACACCTCGGTGCTGAAGCGAGCTATTCGCACGCTGTGGCTCACGCTGGACCAGTTGGACCTGATGTGGATCCCCGTGCATCGGTCCTGGCGGCTGAATGAGCGGCATTACGGAGCGCTGCAGGGCTTGAACAAGTCCGAGACGGCAGCCAAGTTCGGCGAGCAGCAGGTGAAGATCTGGCGCCGGTCGTACGATACGCCACCGCCGCCGCTGGAGAAGACCGATCCGCGTTATCCGGGCAAGGATCCGCGTTACGCCGATCTGACCGACGGCGCACTGCCGCTGACCGAGTGCCTGAAGGATACGGTGGCCCGTTTCCTGCCGTACTGGCACGACACCATCGCTCCGATGGTCAAGGCTGGCAAACGCGTGATCATCGCCGCCCACGGCAACAGCCTGCGAGCGCTGGTCAAGTATCTCGACAATGTCAGCGACGAGGCCATCGTCGAACTGAACATCCCCACGGCCATGCCGCTGGTTTACGAGTTGGACAAGGATCTCAAGCCGATCAAGAGCTACTACCTGGGCGACCCGGAGAAGGTCAAAGCCGCCATGGCGGCCGTGGCCAATCAGGGCAAGGCCAAGTAGGGGCAGCAGCCTCTGTTTTTGTCTGGTTGGACAAAGAGGGGGGTGCTCCAGCCTTCCGGATTCTGCTTGCTGCCGATATCCACGCACCGTCTAAGCTCCGTTCGTGTCGTTAGATACGAGCGGAGCTTTTTCATTGGCCTTTATGACCGGAGTGCTCCACATAAAAACAGGGGGATTTTCCCTATACTGCGTTGCGCGATTTAACCGATAGGACTCTGTCCGCGGAATTTGCTGACGGCGATCCTGCCTGAGTCTTCGCAGTAAGCGTTATCCAGCGGCGGTGTTAATTCCTTTCTTTCAGTTGTCAGTTCGGTCGGTTTGACCTGGGACCACAGGCCCAGGAGGGAGCAGCTATCGTGCCCATGTCTGAGAACAGTGCCGAGGATGGACAATTGCCGGCCAATCCTGTTCCGCACGCGATCGCGGCGGTAGCAAAACCTCGTCCTGTGCTGGCCGGGCGGGTTCTCGTGGTGGACGATGATGGTTGCCTGCGGTCGCTGCTGGCCAATATGCTGCGGATCTGCGGGGCGGAGGTCGTGATTCGAGGCAATGGCCTGGAAGCCGTGGCAGAAGCCCAGGCCAATCACTTTGATCTCGTGCTCATGGACTTGAACATGCCGATTATGGATGGGCTGACGGCGGCCGAATGTATCCGCGACGCGGGTATCGACGTCCCGCTTATCGCTGTGACCGGCAACGATGTCGCGTTGATGCGCGAGCAATGCTTGCAGGCCGGCTTCGACAAGGTCATCGGCAAGCCGATCAATCGCGACGAATTGCTGCAGAGCTGCGCGGAGTGCCTGGGACGAGCGGCTCTTTCGAAATGCTGAAGGGACGGTTTCGCTGCTCAGAAACAGAGTTTTTTGCGCACCGCTGACCCTCACGTCTTGAACTTCCTGCTTTTAGCCTGTTGAATGCGTGAGTCTCGCAGCTGTCGGTCTCACGTACGATCAGCATCCACTGATGTGGGGAGTCGCTTATGCAGGCAATCGAAGCACGGAAGCGATGGGGGCACAAGCTCGTCCTGACGGGAC
>JBJKSL010000117.1:0-2729 GCA_046704145.1 Phycisphaerae bacterium | reverse complement strand
TTCAAGGAGAAGTTCAACGTCACGATCGCGGCGGCGCCGGTGGGCGGTGGCCCGGCGCCGGCCCAGTCCTGCGAGTCGAACGTCCAGGCCAAGAGCATCAGCACGGGGTCGTGTCCACCGAAAGTCTCGCTGCCGGTGACCTGATCGACCTCATCGCGAGCAACCGTGTCCAGCGGCATCCACCGGCCGTTATGCTGCACGGGGATGGCCCGGACTACGTCCAGATTCAGCTTAGTCGGCAGGGTGGGTGTAGCGGCACGCGCGGTGCTCGCGCTCGCCCCTAACAAGCCCAGAGCCCCGAAGACGAATATAAGGGTCTTTGCGCCGCCCATCGGCACGCGCGCACCATTCTGGGCGGGCCGGGTGGAACTGTTGCCACCTTCTGCGTTCCTGTTTTTGGCCCTGCTCTTCTTCATGCGGCGGCTGAGCACATAGAGCATGGAGAGTATCAGTGTCGCGTACCCGGTGAACACGATGGGTTGGCCGGGGTCCCACGAAACGCTCAGCACGCTCATCATCGGACCGCTACGGCTCTGCTGGTAGCTTGCCTGAAACAACGAATACCCGCCGAACTTCACCGGGCAGTTCATGCTGATTACGCGGCTCTGCTCGGCGCCGGTGCCATCGGTAATGGTGATGTGACTCTCGAATGATCGCGGCTGTCCGCTGCCCGGGTAGCGCCCGATACGGAACTTGTCCAACCGCACGGCAAACCCAAGCGGCAAGCTCTTGTCCTGATATGCCAGTTCGTAATCGTTGCCGCCCAGCGAGACCTTTTGCGGATCTTGCTTGCGCAGCCAGACCTTCTGGCTGGCTGAGGCGGCTTGCAGGTTCACCAGTATCGCCGGGACGCGGTCTTCGCCGGGCTTGTCCACAGGCACGACAACCTGTTCCCGGCGAGCATGGTCGAAACGCTGGAGCACTTCAAACTGCAGTCCCTCCCACGGAGTTGCCACCGGCGTGCCGACGCTGAGTTCGCGCACGACGATCCCGCCGCTGTCGGGGGTCATGCGTGCTGCAAGCTTGCCGTCAGGACCGGCAAGGATTTCAACACCTGTGCTCTGCCCCTCTACGCTCGGAGCGATGAACGTCACTTTCACGTCGGCAGCAGCATCCTGCTTGGCGTGCATCGCGCCCAATTCAGGGAAGCGTGAGAACGCATACCGCTTGGCCTTGCCCTTGGGGCCGGTGATCTCAGTCTCGATGGCCGGGTTGATCGGCCGATCTGAAGCGCTCACCAGCGTATGTTCCTCGCCAACCCTGGCATCCGCCAGATAACGCAAGACATGAATGCTGTAACCGGTCTGACCGACCGCGACTGGCCCGGCCAGACACTGCTCCAACGGCAATTCCACTGCGGCTCCTGCAACTTCAACCTTGACCAGCTTCTCGCCGGATGGCTGCGATGTCGGAGTCGCCAGGAAGCGGCTGAACTCCGCCGGCTCAGCGGTGGAGCGCAGCGAAACGGGCATCTCCCTGCCCGGTGCCTCTCCGGAGAAGACCCAACCAGTCGAATTGTGGCCGGCGCCGGACAACTGCACCTGCAAGGCCAGGGAGGCCTGCGGGTTGTCGTCTACGACCTGCTCAACCTCGCGGCTGTCGGGCAGGTAGGATTCGACCGCCGCGCGAATAGCCCCAAGGTTCAGGGCTTCCGTAGCCGGGTGGTCAACCGGCGCATATCCGCCGACCCCGCCGGCCAGATCCACGCTGCCGGCCAGTCCACCGTCCGACTTGTGCAGGGATAACTCCTCCCCATCCCGGACGGTGAACCGATTGGCCGACTGCCCCTCGACGATGATGACTTGGCCATCAACGCCCCAAAGCTTGGTCACCAGCGCACCGGCCAGGATCAGCAACACGGACGCATGCACCGCCAGGTAGGCCACATTCCCTGAACGCCAAGGCCAGCGGGCCAGTGCAGATGCCATCACGTTGGCGGCCAGCAGCCAGAGCAGCCCCTCGAACCATCTGCTCTTGTAGAAGACGCTCATGGCGGCCGGCGTACCGTGGGCTGCCTCGAAAACGGTCGCGCAGCCCATTGCGATACACAGCAAAACGAGAATGACGGCCGCGAGTTTCAAGGACCCGAAGACTTGCAGGAGAGGGCGTATTTGCATGGTACACTATGAAAGACAGCACAGTCCGCCGCGTCAAAGCACTTCAATGCAATTGCGACGGATTTATTTCATCAAAACGTATCCACTTACCGACCTGAGGCCCCGCTTGTGCGCCCCCACTTAATTCGTTTCGGGGCCGCAAACAGTTCGGCCAATGTCGCAAAATAGCACATCGCATGTATAAGAAGAACCGGCCCGCTCACCAGCAGTTGGCAAGCGGGCCGGCTTTCTATTCCTCCTCAGATCCCTTGCGGGCGGCATTTACTGCATGGGCGGTGCTTCCGCAACCAGCAGTTCAGCCTTCGCAATGATCTTGTCGACGTACTTGAAGTTGTGGATACCACCACTCCCGTCGTTGATGATCCAGTAGTACAGGTATCGGGCCTGCTTGATCTCGGCGGGCAGTTTTGCTTCACCATCAGATCCATACTCCCAACCCTGATCGGCGTTGTCAGCTGACCACTGATCGAGAGCGGCCTTGATCTCGTCCAAGCCAGCCTGCGTCTCGGTCTGGCGGGAAGTGATTCGCTGGGCCATGTTCTCGCTGTCCCCGTGGCAACCCTGGGCCGCACAGCCGCTGTAGCCCACCTCAAAGGTGTGACCGGTGACATT
>JBJKSL010000116.1:0-5157 GCA_046704145.1 Phycisphaerae bacterium | reverse complement strand
TTCCGCACGACATCCTTCGCATCAAGGGCGAGGAAGCACTGCAGAACTACCTGCTCGCCGAGGTGCAGGCCGTCTATCGCAGCCAGAACGTCGCGATCAACGACAAACACCTCGAAATCATCCTGCGGCAAATGCTCCGCAAGGTGAAGATCGAGTCGCCGGGTGACAGCACGTTCCTGCCGAGCGAGGTGGTCGACAAGTTCCGCTTCCTCTACGAGAACGACCGCTTGGCCCAGAGCGTCAAGATCAAGGATCCGGGCGACAGCAACCTGAACGTGGGCACGATCATGCCGCGTTCCGAGTTCGACGCCTTGGTCACCAAGGTCGAGGAAGAAGGCGGCACGCCTCCGACCAAGGACCGCAAGCCGCGACCGGCGGTCGGACGCACGCTGCTGCTGGGCATCACCAAGGCGTCGCTGCAGAGCGAGTCGTTTATCTCGGCGGCCAGCTTCCAGGAGTCCACCAAGGTCCTGACCGAGGCGGCCATCACCGGTGCGACCGACTCTCTGCTTGGCCTGAAGGAGAACGTCATTCTGGGCCACCTGATCCCGGCCGGCACCGCCTTCAAACCCTACCTGGGCATCCGAGTGCGGCACTTGGCTGAGCCGGTGCCTGAGAAGGAGGTTGCTCCGGTCGAGGCTCACGAGATGATGCAGCAGGCGGTCACTGCGGCGGCCGAGATCGCTGGCCCGGCGGCACCAAGCCCGTTGACGGCCGCGGCGCCGGTCGACCCGGCTCCGAGCCTGCCGGCGGTCGAGGAGTCGATCGATCCCCAGGAGCAGCCGTAACTTGAGTTGAGTGCGTGTGTTAGAGCTCGTGGCCGATAGAGGAGATTGCGTCCGGCCTTTCGGCGGACAGCGGGCCACGAATAACGGATCTGGACGGGATCTGGTAATTCCAGATCCTGTCCGGTATACTCGTCGGGCTACCTCGGAGTCGGCTGGGTCGGCTCCACAGGCAGCGAGCCGCGGGGCTTATTCCCGCGCAGTTGTGAGGCGGGTTCATCCCGCCACGTTTGCGAGCCGCGGGTTTGTCCCGCGCATTTGCGAGCCGCGGGTTTATCCCGCGCATTTGCGAGCCGCGGGGTTCATCCCCGCGCATAAGAGGAAAGCAATGCCTACGATCAACCAACTTGTGCGACGCGGTCGCGTTCAACAGAAGAGCAAGTCCAAGGTCCGCGACTTGGCCCAGTCGCCGCAGAAGCGCGGCGTGTGCCTCATCGTGCGTACGCAGACGCCCAAGAAGCCGAACTCGGCTCTCCGCAAGATCGCCCGTGTTCGCCTGACCAACGGCAAGGAAGTCACGGCGTACATCCCGGGTATCGACCACAACCTGCAGGAGCACTCGATCGTGCTCGTGCGCGGCGGCAGAGTTCGCGATCTGCCGGGTGTTCGTTACCACGTGGTCCGCGGTGCTCTCGACTGTGCCGGCTGCAGCAATGACAAGGACGGCCGGGCCCGCAATCGCAGCCGCAGCAAGTACGGCGTCAAGCGCAAGAAGTAAGTGACTGATTCCCGGCGCGAGCGGTGCAATCTCCGCGCGCGCCGGTTTTGTTTTCTGGGCCTTCATGTGGGACCGGCTTCCAGCCGGTCATTCGGACCGGCAAGATGACGGTCCCACACATGTTGCGAAATCACGTCCACCACGCGCAAAGGTTGAAGGGGAATGGGGTCGCACAACCCGATCGAAATCGAGATCCAGTGGAAGTGCTCGCACTGTGGCAACGCCTATGGGCAGGCTCTTACTGTCTGCATGCCGGGTGCTGGTGGCAGTGGTGAGCCCAAGCTGCTCGGCTCCGGATCGCTGGTTTGCCAGCATTGCGGTCAAATGGGTCCGATGCAGATTGGCTGCGCCCTGATTCTCGGCATGTCCGTCATGGCCGGCTCTGACGGCGCTGTGCACATGCCACGGCCAGCCGCCACCCAACAGACGGAAGCGGATCACTGGGCGATGCGCATGCGTTACCCCTCGCGAAATTGATTGACTCACAGCCCGTCGGCAGATATCGTCCTTCCATGCGTATTGCACTTATCAACCCTGTAGCGCGACGCTGCCAGGGCTACCACACCATCGGCAGCAAGATCCCGCAACTCGGCTTGCAGGTGCTTGCTCAACTGACACCCAAGCCGCACACCGTCGAGCTCATCGACGAGATTTTCGGCTTCGATGCCTCGGACAGTCTCATCCGCAGCGGGCGGTTCGACCTGGTGGGTGTAACCAGCTACAGCAGCGGGGCCACCCGCGCCTACGAAATCGCGGCACAGTGTCGAAAGGAAGGCATCCCGTGCATCATGGGCGGGCCGCACGCTTCGGCCTTGCCCGACGAGGCCGCCCAGCATTTCGACTCGGTTGCCGTCGGCGAGTGCGACACGATCTGGCCGCAGATCGTCGAAGAGGCCGCCGCAGGTCGTCTGCAGCAGCGCTACACCGGTACGCTGGCCGAGATCGACGGGCTGGGTATGGGCCGGGCCATGCAACATCTGCAGCCACTCAACGGCCGTTACGATGTGGCCAGCATCCAGACCTCTCGGGGTTGCCCGGTTGGCTGTGACTACTGTGGCGTGACCAAGTTCAATGGCGCACCTATTCGCCGTCGCAACATTGACGAGATCATCGACGAGTGGAACAGCACCATCAAGCCGTTCGTCTTTGTGGTGGACGACAACTTCTTCGGCGTCGGTGCCAAGCATGCCGAGTGGGCCAAGGAACTTCTGCGGCAGATCATCAAGCGCGGCAAGAAGAAGCTGTGGTTCAGCCAGACCACGATCAACATGGGCGAAGACGAAGAGGGCCTGCGACTCGCCTACAAGGCCGGTTGTCGCGGCATGCTCATCGGCTTTGAGACCTTCAACGTCGACAGCCTGCAGGAGTATCACAAAGGCATCAATCGCAACAACCTGCACCGCTACAAGGAACTGGTCGACGGCTTCCACCGTGCGGGCATCAGCGTTTTCGGTGCCTTCATCATCGGTGCGGATCAGGACGACGAGGAAACCGTGGCCGACACAGCGGTACAGTCCGTCAAGCTCGGCATCGATACCATCCAGATCACAAACCTCACTCCGCTGCCCGGCACGCGTATGTACGAGCGATTCATGCAAGAGGGGCGGATCTTCGCGACCAACTATCCCGAGGATTGGGAACGCTACACATTCGTCGAGACGGTTTACCACCCCAAAAAGCTCACCGCCGAGCGTTTGGACCAGGTCATCTACGAGCTGCGTCACTTGGCTGCCGGGACTCGCTGGGTCTGGCTGCGTACGCTGCGGACGCTCTGGATGACGCGCAGTCTCACGAGTGCCATTTTCATCCACGGCATGAACAAAGGCTGGAAGCGGATGGCCCGCGTGCAGTTGCCCAAAGACCAGGAACGCTTCGGCTACATACCCACCGAAAACGTCCGCACCCGCAAAATACGAGACGCATTCACTCTGTCCTTGTCGAAGTATGACCCGATTACGTGTCGGCCGGTCGCCCAGCCAACCGTCGAGGAGCCTTCGGAGGTATGACGCCTGCTCGTGGCGCCGTGGTCAACAGATTGCCTCGCATCCGCCGCACGCAAAAGGATGCGAACGCGTATAATGACGTGTGATGAACTCCCTTGAGAACGACAGCACCTGTGAGAGACTCCGTCTTGGGGTCGTCTCTTATCTGAACTCCAAACCGCTGATCGCGGGCCTCGCCGAGGCTCCCCACGTCGATCTGCACCTTGCGGTGCCTTCAGCGCTCGCCGACATGCTCCACGACGGGGTTGTGGATGCCTCGCTTATGCCGGTAGTCGATCTGGCCAGGTCGGCCGGCACATGGGAGCGCGTCTCGGACGCGTGCATCGCCTCCGACGGCCGCACGCTCACCGTGCGCGTGTTCTCCAAGGTGCCGCCCGAGCAAGTCGAGGTGCTGCATGTCGATACGGATTCGCACACCTCTGTGGCCTTGGCCCGCATCATTTGGGCGAACGTCTACCGCCGGCCGTTGTGCCTCGAGCCGATGGTCGCACCGGACAAGCTGCGGGACTGTGAGGCCGTTTTGTTGATCGGCGATAAAGTCGTGACCACGCCCATGCTGTGGTTCGACTACCACGTGGACCTCGGCGATGCCTGGAAGAAATGGACAGGCCTGCCCTTCGTGTTCGCGGTGTGGGCGATGAAGACGCAGATTGCGGAGCTCGGCGCGCAGGGGGCGGGATGCCGGGCAAAGTCAGAGTTGCGAGACCGCTTGGCCGCAGTGCTCTCCACCGCGCGCGATCGCGGCGTTGCGCAGGCTCGTGAAATCGCCGCTGAAATGGCCCCCGCGCATAGTTGGCCCGTTCCGCTAGCTGTCGAATATATGACTCATGCTCTCATGTACACGGTGACCCCTGCCGCCTTGGCGGGTATGAACCGTTTCTTCGAACTGCTTGCCGAAAGTGACATCGTTCCCGAGGCGAGGGCCTGCATCTCATGAATGCACCCGGCCCCACAAATACGTCGAGCAGCTCACCTGCCCGCGCTCGCCTCAGCGAGGCCGACGCTCTCGAACTCTATCGGACGCTCTCCATCCAGGAGCTCGGCAGACGTGCACACGCGGTCGCGCTTGCGCTGCACCCCGAAGCGTATCGCACCTACGTGGTGGACCGCAATATCAACTACGCCAACTGGTGTACCGCCAAGTGCACCTTCTGCAACTTCAAGGTCGCGCCTGATCGCAGCCGGGCAGTCGAGGCCGACATTCAACAATCGCACGGCGGCTATGTCCTCGATTTCGACACCATCGGCCGCAAGATCCAGGAGCTCGTCGACGTCGGTGGCACCCAAGTACTCATGCAAGGCGGCCTCGTACCGCCGGAAATCCTCGGTTTTGACTGGTACCTCGACCTGCTGCGTTTCATCAAGCGCAACTTTCCGCAGATCCACGTGCACGCGTTCAGCCCGCCGGAAATCTGGGCGTTCTATCAGCTCTTCAATATGCCCGTTCGCGACGTGTTGCTGCGCTTGCGCGATGCCGGCCTCGATACCATCCCCGGGGGCGGTGCCGAGATCCTCGTCGACCGTGTCCGCGACAAAATCAGCCGCGGCAAGACCCGCACCGACGAATACCTTGAGGTCATGCGACAAGCCCACCTTATCGGCATGCGCACCAGCATAACCATGAAGTTCGGCCACATCGAAACCATCCCCG
>JBJKSL010000115.1:0-3959 GCA_046704145.1 Phycisphaerae bacterium | reverse complement strand
GATTATCAGTGGAATCTGCTGTACGCTCGCCGCGGCCTGGTTCGCCAGCCGCTTGCCCACTATTCGCAAGCAGGTTCGTCCGATCTACATTCGCCTGGGAATACTGCCTGAGATCGCCACCGGCCTGCAGGCGGCATCCACCGGCCAAGCCCCGCCGGCTGAAGAAGAGGATTGAAATTGCTTTTCATTGCCGGCCGTGTAGGCTGTTCTAGGGCTCAACTCACTATCTCCACCGGAGGCAGAAACGATGCAGCGTTGTCGCAAAATCGCCCTGGCCGTCTTGGCCACACTTGTCCCAGTCACAATCGCAACAGCAGCGACTCTGTACGTTTCGCCCGCCGGCAAAGACAACTGGTCGGGCCGACTTGCCCAGCCCGCTGCTGACGGCACGGACGGTCCGCTCGCCAGCTTTGCTGCTGCCCGCGATGCCGTACGCAAGCTCAAGGCCGCCGGTCCGCTGACCGAGCCGACCCGCGTCATCTTCGCCGACGGAGCTTACCCAATCACGCAGCCGATCGTCTTTGAGCCCGCCGACAGCGGCGCCGATGCCTTTCCCATCGTGTACGAAGCTGCAGCCGGAGCCAAACCCACCATCACCGGCGGTATCGCGATCACAGGTTTCACTCGCGGTGACAATGGCGTGTGGACCGCCGACGTGCCGCAGATCCGCGCCGGTCAGCCGCGGTTCGAGCAGCTCTTCGTAAACGGCCGCCGAGCCGTGCTCGCCCGTAGCCCCAACAAGTGGTACTGCTACATGCTCGACAAGGTGGGCAAGGGCCGCTTGCCTGGCAGCGACAAGGAACAGGACCTGTCGAAGAAGGCCTTCATTGCCCGCCCCGGCGACATCAGAGCCTGGCCCGACATCAAGGATGCCGTACTGACCGTCTACGAGTCCTGGGACGTAGTCAAGTCGCACATAGCCGACTTCGACCCGGCGACCAACCGCGTCGTGCTTCGCCAGTCCACCTCCTGGCCGATCTTCCAATGGGGCGGCAACCAGCGCTTCATCGTCGAAAACATCGCCGAGGCTCTCGACGCTCCCGGCGAGTGGTTTCTCAGTCGCGACGGTAAACTCTCGTACATCCCGCTGCCCGGCGAGGACATGAAAACTGCCGAAGTCATCGCACCCGTAGCGGACAGTTTCCTGCAGTTCGCCGGCAAACCCGAGAAGGGCGAATTCGTCGAAAACATCGTGATTTCCGGCCTGCACTTCGCCCATGCCGATTTTCGCCTGGGCGACAAGGACGCTCCCAGCCTGCAGGCTGCATACCACGTTCCGGCAGTTATCTCCGCCGACGGGGCCCGCAACATCACCGTGCAGGATTGCGAGATAAGCAACGTCGGCTCGTACGCCATATGGTTTCGCCGAGGCTGCACCGACTGCCGACTCGAACGCAACTACATCCACGACCTCGGCGCTGGCGGCGTCCGCATCGGCGAGGGCGACATCCGCGAAAACCTCGCCGAACGCACCAGTCACATCGTGGTGGACAACAACATCATCCGCGACGGCGGTCGCATCTATCCGGCAGCCGTCGGCGTGTGGATCGCGCAGAGCGGCGACAACCGCATCACCCACAACGAGATCGCCAACTTCTACTACACAGGGGTCTCCGTCGGCTGGCGCTGGGGCTACGGCCGAAGCTTGTCGGTGCGCAACACCATCGACCTGAACCACATCCACCATCTGGGCTGGGGCGTACTGAGCGACATGGGGGCCGTGTACACCCTCGGCCCATCCATGGGCACCACAGTCAGCAACAACGTGTGCCACGATGTCTACTCGTATTCTTACGGCGGCTGGGGACTGTACAACGACGAGGGCACTTCCTGGATGGTGCTGGAGAACAACCTGGTGTACAACACCAAGACCGGTGGCTATCACCAACATTACGGCAAAGAAAACATCGTCCGTAACAACATCTTTGCCTTCGCCACCGAGCATCAGATTCAACGCACACGGCCTGAGCCGCACCTGTCTTTCACCTTCTGCAACAACATCGTCTACTACAACCAAGGCAAGCTCTACGGGGGAAACTGGGAGGACGACAAATATCAGTTGGCCAGCAACCTCTACTGGAACACTGCGGGCCCGGTCGTGTTCCTGCACAAAACCGACAAGGCCGCCTGGCAGGCCAAGGGCAAGGAGGCCGGCTCCATCGTTGCGGACCCGCTGTTTGTGGACGCCGAGCACTTCGACTTCCACCTGAAGCCGGGCTCACCCGCCGAGAAGATCGGCTTCAAGCCGTTCGACTACAGTAAGGCCGGCGTCTACGGACACCAGGATTGGATCGACCTGGCGGATAACGTCAAATATCCGCAGGTGGAGTTCGCCCCGCCTCCACCGTCCAAGCCGCAAGCCACACCTGCAGCGGGAGCCCACAAATGACTGTGCATAGTATGAACCACCGTCGCATCCCGCTGCTCTGGACTGTGGTCGTCGGGGTTTCGCTCTGCCTGTGTGTAGCGGCCTGCAGCAAGGACCCGCAAGCGCCGATTTTGCTCAACTTCCACACCATCGACGAGGGAAATGCCTACCGCTCGCCGCAACTGTCCGGCGAGGCTCTGTCGTGGGTCATCGACCATTACGGCATCAAGACGGTCATCAACTTGCGCGGACCGAACCCCGGCAAGGTCTGGTACGATGATGAGCTCTCCGTGTGCAAGGCCAAAAAGGTGGCATTAGTCGACATTCCCATGAGTTCGCAATCGCTGCCTCCGCCCGATCTGCTCAAGTCGGTGGTCAGCACGCTCAAGACCTCCGCTCGACCGCTGTTGATCCACTGCCAGAGTGGGGCCGACCGCACCGGCGCAGTCTCCGCACTGTATCGCATCGAAGTGCTCGGCCAGGACCGCACGGCTGCCATGCGTGAGTTGTCGCCCGAATACTGGCACTTCCGCGATCAGAAACCCTGCATGGACAAACTGATCGAAATCTACGAGCCCACCGACGAGTGGATGGCCAGCTACGAGCAGAACTACCAGCAGATCCCCTGCGGTGGCTGAATCACTGTCGGTGCGGCAGATAGTCGGGTGTTATCTCGACCTCAATGGTCAGGGGGAAGCTGGCCACCGCCATGCGGCACAACTCACCCATGAGGATGAAGGGCAGGAAGACGGCGAGGATAGAAGCCTCTGTGCCACTGATTACCTGGTTGTCCTCGGAGGCGGCTTCCATCATGCCACTCATGGAGGAGACCAGCACCATTCCGCTGACGCCGACGATGGCGGCAAAGAGCAACACGCCGAGGCCCAGTTGCTGGCGGATTTGAGCGGACTTGGCGGTTCGGCTGGTGGTCTCATCGGCGACCACGTTGGCTTCGCCTCGGCTGGTGTCGATGACGATCGCGCCGTTGGTGAGGTCGCTCACGCGCTGGGCGACTTCGTCGAGAGTGTCTTGGAGGTCGACGTCGAAGGGGATGCTGTAGGTCTGGCCGTCAGAGGCGAGCGCGACATCGACCGTGCCCTGCAGACGCAGATCGCCGGTCTGATCGCCGTAGGTGATGGTGATGGTCGAGCCGTCCGGAAGAGTGGCCAGCGAGGGGCGGCCGGAGTCGAGCTGCAGGCTGGCAACGCCGTCCTCGTATTGGAAGACGATTTCCTGGAGGTCGGCGATGCTGCCGTCGTCGTTGAAGCGGCCGTAGAGCGAGAGGCTGGTGCCGTCTTCGCCGCGCATGCCGCCGAGGAAGTTGCTGTCGATATTGCTGTTTACGAGCAGGCCGACATACTTGCTGGGATCGCTGCTGGTGGAGATGGGCAGGCCGCCGCAAGAGAGCGACAGAAACGTCCCGGATAAGAGACTCAGGCACATCAAACCGCTGATGCACTTGCCGGTGTTGGTGAATGGCAGCTTGAAGAGCGTCATAAGGCCTCCGTTCCGAGATGAAGACAGATGAGAAGAGTTGGTTCCAGAGTTCCAGGGTCCAGAAATCCAGGGGGCCGGTGTTCCATCCGTGGAA
>JBJKSL010000114.1:0-3631 GCA_046704145.1 Phycisphaerae bacterium | reverse complement strand
TGGCGGTCAGGCCGCCCGGGTCTCCCAGAACGCGGCCCATTGGTCGCTGTAGAGAAGGCAGCACAGGTTGGCCAACCCGTCTGCGTTGGTCGCCTTCCAGCGGGCGCCGTTGCACTTGAGGCGGCGTCCAACGACCGTTTTGCAGGCCCCTTCGATCATGCCGCTGCCAATGGGCAGGCCACGTCTGAGCCGATCATGGTACCACAGGCCGTCGATGTTGGGTTTCAGGTAGTCGATCAGGCTCCTCAGTGCCTCTCGAGCGGCGGCGATCGGCTCGTGTTGCAGAGCCCGCTCCAAGTCACGCAGCAAGTCCATCGGCCCGGAGCTCAACAGCAGCGCCAAGTGTTCGTCGGCCCAGGCCCGAGCCTGCGGCGTATGCTCTCCGTGCAGTACGCGTCCGCACGCATGCAGATGCTCGCTCACGTGAAAGACGTCTACCACGCATTCGCTGCGCGGCAGATGTGCGGCCACCTGTTTCCAGATCCATTTGGCCCCGTCCGCCAGCACGCTCACACCGAAGCCTTCGCCCAGGCCCAAGCGCCGCGCCATCTCAGCCCACTGCGGGCCGAGTTCATCGCTGCGAGTCATCCCGGCCGAGGCCCAACGCGCCGTCGTGGCCGGCAGCTTTCGCGTAGCCCATTCCTCCGGTGACGCCGGTGCGCCAGCCGGTCGTTTGGCGAACAGCGTCAATCGCATCTCCCGCCAGCCCTCGCGAGTGTTGACGCACGTACCATCCGTGTAGGTTTCCACATGTCCCGTCGCATCCGCCAAGGGCTGAATAGCTGATGACGACGCACTCAGCCATTTTTCGGCCTGTTTTGCCGTCTTTTCAGTCACCCGACGAATCGTCTCGTCACTCACCCGCAGACCGCACAACTCCTGCAATCGCGCACTGGCCACGTCGAATGACCAACTGCTTCCCGCTAGCGTCACCATCCGGTGCGCCTGCGGAGTCAAGTGACTCTCCGTCAGCCCCGCCCACACGTCCCAAGGAATCTGCTTGGCCCGACAATGCCGACAAGCATAGTAGCGACGCTGGACCGATACCTCCCCGATCGCACTGATCAACACCTTGGGCGAGTAGAACTTGAACGCCGCACTTCTTCCACACGAACACCGCCGGCTGCAGGCCCCCCTTTTTGCGCCTCCGAGTGGGCGCTCATCGCTTGCTTCATCATGGACTGCATCAGCGAACGGCCTTCCGCTAACACCGCTGCTTCCGTGCAAGCCAGACCGTGTCCTTGCGGCGCAGACTCCATGGCCTTGAGGATCTCCCGATACGCGGCAACAGCCTGCTCGGCAACCAGACGCTCAGCCTCCGTGCGATGCGGGTTCGACATGGTACGCCTCCTGCGCAATTGGATTGATGAAACCGTCCCATGCACAGTAGTCTACCAGGCGAATTTCCGTCGCGCCAGAGTTATTTGCTACACCCCTGATCGGGGAGAAATCCGTCTCCCATCGCCCCATAATCCGTGGCTAGCTAAGCACGTCCGCTGTATCTTGTACGTCGCAAGTTGGTGGCCGATGACCTGCGAGGCGTTCGCCCGCGGTCCAGTAATCTACGGAGATCAACAAATGAAGCCTTCCGCAGAGGTGCCCGGCCCGCAGTTACGCAGCCCACGCCTGATGTCGCTTGACGCCCTGCGCGGCTTCGACATGTTCTGGATCGTTGGAGGAACCTGGCTGGCGAGCGGGCTCGCGCAAGGCACGAAGTCTGCCTGGCTGAACAACCTCCTTCCACAGTTCGAGCACGTCCCCTGGGAGGGCTTTCACTTCCTGGACCTGATCATGCCGTTGTTCCTGTTCATAGTAGGAACGGCCATGCCCTTCTCGTTCGGTGCCCGCCTGCAGCACGGCGAAAGCAGGTCACGCATCTACCGGCACGTCTTGCGGCGAGCGTTGATCCTCTTTGTCCTCGGCGCGATCGTGCAGGGGCATCTGCTCACCTATGACCTGTCCAAGATGCACCTCTACTCGAACACCCTGCAAGCTATCGCCGCCGGCTACCTTATTGCCACCGTGTTGATGCTGCACCTGTCGATGCGCCTACAGTGTGTCGCCACTGCAGGCCTCCTGCTGGTGTTCTGGGCCTTGATGACACTGGTTCCGGTGCCCGGCCACGGCGCCGGCATGCTCACGCCGGATGGCAATCTCGCGATGTACATAGACAAATCATTGCTGGGACACTACCAGGACGGCACAACCTATACCTGGATTCTCAGCAGCATCACCTTCGGTGCAACCACCATGTTGGGTGTGTTTGCGGGTCAGTTGCTGCGCGCACGAGCGAGTGATGCAGGCAAAATCGTGACGCTCGTGACCGTTGGCGTGGCCTGCCTCGTAGCCGGCCTGATCTGGGGCCACTGGTTCCCGATCATCAAGCACATCTGGACAAGCTCGTTCGTGCTCTACTCTGGCGGGATGTGCTACCTGCTGCTTGCCGGCTTCTACCTGCTCATCGATGTTTGGGGACTGCGCAAGTGGGCGTTCTTTTTCGTGGTCATCGGCACCAACGCCATCGCCGTCTACACAGCAACGGAGCTTTACGATTTTCGCCAGATTGGGGACATCTTCGTAAAGGGCATGGCCCGTTGGCTGGGTGACTGGAACCCACTGGTTCGAGGGACGGCCGGTTTCGCGATCATTTGGCTGATCCTGCTGTGGATGTATCGCAAGAAGTCCTTCATCAAGATCTAAGCTAGCACGCCCCGTACAATCGGCGGGACACGCCCTATATTCATTGTCGTCACGTGTGTATGCTTTCTGCTCGTCGGTTACCGGCCGGTGTGGGAGTGGGAGCAATGTCGCTCAGACCTAGTGCCATCCTGCCGAAGAACGTGCTGGCCGCCCTCAAGCGGCCGGCGCCGGCTATTCGCCTCTCGCCGCTCCTGTTGGAAACGGCCAAGCTCGACCCGAACCAAGCTCTCGAAAAGCTCCAGACCACAACCGCCGGCCTCACCGACGACGAGGCGCAGGCCCGCCTCGATCAATATGGCCCCAACTTGGTCGCCCAGGAACGACGTCATGGTAAACTCATCCTGCTGGGCAAGGCCGTGATAAACCCGCTCGTGGTCCTGCTGGTCATCCTGGCGACGATTTCGTTTCTCACCGAGGACATCCGCGCGGGCATAGTCATGTCGATGATGGTCGTGTTGGGCGTGGTGCTGCGCTTCGTGCAGGAGTCGCGGGCGGATACGGCCGCAGCCAGGCTCAAGGCCATGATCAGCGTGACCGCCACCGTCATCCGCGACGGCCAGGCCCGCGAGATCCCGCTGGCCGAACTCGTCCCCGGCGACGTGGTCAAGCTTGCCGCCGGCGACATGATTCCGGCCGACCTGCGCACCATCTCTGCCAAGGACTTGTTCATCATACAGGCCAGCCTGACCGGCGAGTCGCTGCCGGTCGAGAAATCCGAGCAGACGGAAACCAACGGCAAATCGCCTCTGGAGTTGCGGAACCTCTGCTTCCTGGGCACCAGCGTGGAGAGTGGTACGGCCACCGGCGTGGTCGTGGCCACCGGCCTGCAAACGTATCTGGGCACCATGGCCAAAGCCATCGTAGGCGAAAAGACTCAGACCAGCTTCGACAAAGGCGTGAGCCGGTTCACCTGGCTCATGATCCGGTTCAT
>JBJKSL010000113.1:0-2529 GCA_046704145.1 Phycisphaerae bacterium | reverse complement strand
TCCAGGCGTACGGATCCGCAAGCGACGATTTCGTTTATGGCCGGGTGTATCTCTGGGGCCGCGTGGTCGAGTGCGAGCGTGGATGGAGGGCCCAGTGCGCTTATCCGGAGGAGTTCTGGACCGACCGCAAGGACCGGGAGTATCTGGGAAGCTACTACGGCGTGCCGGTCCGGCTGCTGGGGGAGAAAGTGAGATACCACGATGACGCAGCCATGAAAGTGCGCCCCGAGATGATGGTCGCCAAGTCCCGGCAGTGGGGAGCGACATTTTACCTTAATCAGATTGCAGGGGCAGAAAACACCGCCCCGGAAGGAGACGGGAAAGATGAAACTGCTTGAAAATCTGGGCTCGCTGCCCACGGCATTCAGTTCGGTGGCGGCTGCCGCCGTGGCCAGCGTCAACAAAAACGAAGAGATTACCGCCAGCGCGGTGAAGGACATCATCGGGGAAGCGGCGGCCGACGTGGAGGGCGCAGTCAAGGAAGCTGAAGCCGCCGGCGAGCGGATTGCGCAGCACGCGGAAGCCATCTTCCAGGGTGGTATGCAGGTGCTGGGCCATGCCATCCACGCCACCGAAACGGCGACGGAGGACGGCGGCAAGAAGGTGCTCCATATCGTGGTTGACAGCGACGCCTACCATTTTCTGCAGCGCCTGGGCAAGGAAATCCTTTCGGCAACGGATGGTGAAGTGCGGGACGCCCCGGCCGAGGTTCCTGCAGCGACTGCAGGAGATCCCGCCGAAGAGCCGAAGGTTGACAGTCCCGAGCCGACCGAAGGCGGGGAAAACGGCGGCGAGCCGGTCGCGGGCGAGTAGCGGCTTTGGTCCGTGGTTAGGATGCTGCCTGAATATAAGAATAGGGCAGAGCGAACTCCCTTGGGGTTTCGGGCTTATCCGTCCATGCTGCAGACCAACAAGGCGCGTGCGGCAATCTTCCGGAGATAGCGCCGCTGCTGGTAGGAGCCCGGCCACGCGCCTGTGATTTTAGTAGTTCAATCTGACCGAAAAGGAGATGTGAATGAGACTGAAAATCCGATTCAACTGGCGGGCTGCAGTTCTGGCTTTTGTGTTGATGGAAGTCATGCTGTTTGCCTCTGCCTGTGGTTCCACTATTACCCAGATCACCAATTTGCTGCCGGCCATCGGCACCCTGCTTTCGGCCGTTGTGGCGTTCGTCACAGGGCTGGGGACTTCAGTCCCCGAAGCCGTCCAGAACGACGTGAAGGTCATCGAGCAGGCTTCGCAGGCGGGTATTACCGAGGCTTTGGCCCTTTTGAAGTCATGGACGCAGAGCACGTCAACCACCGTACTCGGCAAGGTCAACGACATCCTGAAGTCCGTGCTCGGTTCACTTTCGACGCTGCTGGGAGACATCGGCCTGACCGGCACAGCGGCACAGAAGGTTCAGCAACTGGTGGCGCTGGCGATTTCGGCGGTCGAGGGCGTACTGGCCATGATTCCGCTGTTTGGCCGGGCCGCCGCAGCGTCTCCGCACGCCCTCAAGGAGATGGACCGCATGGGGGCCGCACACGCAAAGGCCCTGCATGAAGCCCTTAAAGCGCAGTACAACGAAATCATCCAGCCCGTCGACGCGAGCGACCCTCAGGCGGCACGGATCAACGCTGCGCTCGCAAAGCTGCCCCGCAGCCTTTAACCAACAATGGCCGTGCAGGGTCCAGCCGCGGGCGAGGCTGCATTCCAGACCCGCACCACATTCTCGCGACGGAGGCCCGAATGGCAATCGACATCGAAGGGGTCAAGCTTGGCAAGCTGGCCCCAAGGTTCAAGCGAAAGTCTTTGCAACTGGAGAAGTATCTACCTGACGATTTGGGTCCGCCGCCCGCCGCCGTCAGCCGGACCGGGGGAGTGATCCACTGGCCGATGTTCCTGAACGGGGCAAACCGCTACGGGCACGGCGTGCCGCCGGCAGGGCTAGGATGCTGTACCATCAGCAAGATCGCCAACGCCCTGAAGTCGTGGAGGATGTCGCTTCCAGGGGCGCCCGAATTTGATGTTCCAGACGAGGTGATTCTCCACTACTACGAAAGGTGGGATGGCTATGTTCCGGGCGATCCTTCTACCGACCAGGGAGGTATCGAGATTGACGTGGACACAGCCTGGCGCCGGGAAGGGTTTGTCGTCGACGGGGTCAGCCACGGCATCAAGGCGTTCGCCGAGATGCGACCCTGGAACCGCGACCACGTGAAGTGGGGGATCGAACTGTTTGGGGTGGTGGATATCGGGCTCGAGTTGCCGCGCTCGATTGCCGGGCAGGACACGTGGGATGTGGTGCCTGGGCCGAATGGGAGACCCGGAACCCTCGGCGGCCACAATCCCGTCATCGACAATTACGATAAGGACGTGGTGGTCTGCAAGACGTGGGGCTACAACCAGCCGATGACCTGGCGTTTCTTTGAACTCTGTTGCACCGAGAGCCGGGCGCTCCTTTCCATGATGGATTGGTGGCAGCCTGACGGGCTGAAGTACGAACAGCTGGAGGCGGACCTCGCTTCGGTCACGGGATAGTCACAG
>JBJKSL010000112.1:0-7441 GCA_046704145.1 Phycisphaerae bacterium | reverse complement strand
CCCGCTTGTCATTATGCGGACCGTGCTCATCGTCGCGCAGGTCATACCGCTGGGTATCTGCCTGCTTCTGCTCCGACGTCACATCTACCGCATGACGGACTCGGCCTTCGCTCGCCATTTCAGCATGGCGGCGGCCTGCTTTGCCACATATTTGACGGCGTGGTCGGTGTCGTTGAACAACCACATTATTGCCGCATGCATGGGCATGGTGGCGATCGACGCGGTTGTACGCATCTGGTACGAAGGCCGTCGTGAGTGGTACTGGTTTGCGTTGGCCGGCTTCTTTGGGGCCCTCACCGCGACGACCGAGTTGCCCGCGGGTCTGCTGGCGGCCGCAGTCATGATCGCCCTGCTGATCAAGGACCACAAGACCGCTTTTGCGACCGCGGTGATCGCCGCCGCCATACCCTCCGCGGCGTATTTCTACACCAACTACCTGACCACTGGGACCTGGAAGCCGGCTTACACCAGCAAGGGCAAGCCCGGCGGGTTTTACGATTATCCCAACAGCTACTGGAACAAACCGACGGGCATCGACAACATCAAGGAGCCCAAGTCCGTCTACCTTGCTCACATGACCGTGGGCCACGACGGCTTCTTCTCGCTTACGCCCGTTTTCCTGGTCAGCCTGTTGGGCATCGGTTCTCAGATCGGCGGCAGACGCAATCGTGCCTTGCTGGCCGCACTGGCACTGGCGATGACTGTCACCGTGATGGCGGTTTATGTCGCGACCACCAGTGACTACGGCGGCGGTTGTCAGGGCTACCGATGGCTGTTCTGGCTCATCCCGTTGTGGCTGATCTTTCTACCCGTCGGTGCAGAGTTCGTGGACCGCGCGGGCGGCCGAGTAATTCTCTATTGCTTGCTGGCCATATCGGTTTTCAGTGTCGGCTTCGCGATCGACAATCCCTGGACCGAGAGCTGGATTCGCCTGTTGTTCCGCAGCATTCGGTTAATAAACTACTAAACTGTTATTCTCGAGTCGGCCGCGTTTTCCATGTGGGACCGGCTTCCAGCCGGTCATTTGGACCGGCAAGATGCCGGTCCCACACAAAAGAAGGCGGTGCCCATTTGCGAATGATGATTTAACGCCCGAAGCAGCTCGCGAGTCTGTTCGAAACTGCGGCGCGAGGGCGCATTTCTGCTTTGCTTGCCGCGATTTGCGGTGGCAAGTATGCTGAAGACTGTCAAGCGAAAGGCAGTCTCTAATGTCGTCGCCCCGGCCAGTACGGATCCGGCTGCTCATCCTGGTTTGCATCGCGGTCTGCGCGGTGGCCACCGTCCTTGGTTGGGTGGCCGGCGGGCTGGGGACCTACCTGTACGATCAGATCTTCGTCGAGCACGAGCTGCTCGAAGTCATTCCCGAGAGTATCGGCAACAGGGTCGGCGCGGCCAGCGGCTTTCTGGCAGGGCTGCTGTGGTGTCGGCTGGTTGTTCCCATATCGTTGCGGCAGGTCGCCGGCATTCGTTCGCTGGGAGGCTTGGCCGGGCTAGGTGCCGGCGTGTTCGGCGCCACCTTGCTGCACCTGACGCTGATGTTCACGCAGGGCGACTTTCACGTGAATCCGCTGGCCGTCGGCCTTGGCATGGCAGCTCCCGTAGGTCTGGTGCTTGGCGTATTGGCTGGTCAGCTCTGCCGCATGGCCGTGACCACCACGCGTGCTTTTCGCGGCAGGCCTCACGCTCGCCGTGTCATTCACCACGACGGACCAGTGCCCGGCCCCGATTTCATGGAACAACTCGACGTACGCAGCACCTTCCGCCCTCGCCCGCCCCTCCGCGACGAGTACGACGCGTAACACCCGGACGCGTATTCCTATGCGCGACGGCGTGCGTCACCCATATCAATAGACACAATCCAGAGCAGCGTCGGCGAAGGCTCGCAGGTTCTCGGGCGGCGCTTCGAAGAAGTGGTCACTGGCCGAGCAGATGTAGCCGCCGTCGGGCCCGAAGCCTTCGAACAGGCGGCAGGTCTCAGCGCGGATCTGCTCGGCGGTGCCGTCGGTGAGGATGTGGAACTGATCCATGCCTCCGATCGTGGCCAGCTTGCCGGCGAAGGCTTCACGCAGCTTGGCAGGGTCCTTGACGTTGCCGCCCACGCCGGGCGGGGCGAGCGTTTCGGAGGCGTCGGTGCCGTTGGCGATGATCGAGTCGAGGATGCGCATCTGCCCCCCGCAGGTGTGGTAGGTGGTCATGTGGCCGATGGCGTGCAGGGCATCGTGCATCTTGCGGTCGTAGGGCAGACAGAAATCGCGGTGCATCTGCGGCGAAATGAGCGTGTCACTGGCAGCACCCCCGCCGGTTTCGATGAGGTCGTACCGCGCCCCGGTCAATGATTCGGTGATGAAGGCAAGTTTCTTTTCGAGCAGGATGCCCAGCAATCGATGCACCCACTCGGGGTTGTCGAAGGCCTCCAGAATGAGAGTCTGCACATCCATCAGACAGCATGCGTGCTGCCAGCAGCCGCCCTGATCGCCCCAGACGAAGCCGCGCAGAATGCCCGCATCGCCCAGGTCGTCGTGTACTGCGGCCGTCTTGGCGTTGTCGAGCCTGGGGATGGGCATGTACTTGTCGATCAAGTCGATGTCGTCGTGGTGCTTGATGAGGTACTCAGTGATCCAGACGGTGGTACGGTCCGCGCCGGTCTTGTAGGTCAGCGTGCCGCCCGGCGTGGTGATGGTGTGATGCAGAATGCGATTGTCGGCTGCGGCGCTTACGACGGTGATATCTTCCCGCCAGTCAGGCGATGTTGAGACGAAGCGCTGGGCCTCGGGCAGCCAGACATGATCGAGCAGCTCAAAATGCGTGACGGAGGCATCCAGGCCGCACTGCTTAAAGGCGGTCAGCGCATCTACGCCGCCCATGTACTTGTCGAGGTGATACGGCTGCCACTGATGGATGGTCGCCGGCAGGCGGTCGGGCTTCTCGCGATGCAGGGCCAGCATCATGCGTTCTTTCGATGTCACGGAAGGCGTCCTTTACGTATGAACGGTTGATCGCATGCACATCCACGATCAGCGCACGCCGAGCAGAATTTCCTGCGTGAGCTGGTCGAGCTTCTCGTGGTGCAGCTTACGGCGGGCGAGGCCTTCCCAATCGAAGGCGATCTGCTTGAGCTTGGCCGGCTCGGGCAGAGGCTCCTGCCGGCCTTCGCAGCGCAGATCTTTCAGCAGGCCCTGGATCTCGGCATCTTCATTGAAGCGTTGCACCTTCTCCCGAAGCATAAGGAAGGTCCGCATGCAGCCATCGACGAAGTCCCACACCTCCTGGCGGTCGGCGGTGCGGTAGGCGTGGGCGTCGAACGAGCGCGGCCCTTGCCAGTTGTGATCCTCCAGCAGTTTTACAATGAAAAACGCTTCTTTGAGGTCCTCGGTTCCGAAGCGCAGGTCCTGGTCGTAACGCAGCGGCTTTTGGCCGTTGAGGTGGCAGCCGAAGAGCTTGCCGACTTCCAGCGGCTGGGCGATGTCGTGGTAGGCGTTGAGGCCGGCCATGCGCGAGTGGGCCACCTCCACGACCAGGCCGCAGTTGGTCGGCTTGTCCAGCGTGGCGATCAAGCCCAGGGCGTGGCCGACCGTGGGCAGATATGTGTCACCGCGGGGCTCGTTGGGTTTGGGCTCGATGGCGAGCCGGTAGCCCTTGTAGCCTTGCCGGTCGATATAGTGCTGCAGGTAGTTGAGGCCCTCGCGCAGCCACTTGATGGCTTCCACCGGGTCTTTGGCGGCGTCAACCTCCGCCCCGTCGCGCCCCCACCACAGATCGCACAGCGTAGAGCCCAGTTCGACGCCGATATCGAGGGCGTTCAGGTATCGTTGCAGGGCCAGTTGCCGCACCTTGGGATCGTGGCTGGTCAGTGCCCCGTCCTTGAATACCGGGTTCGAGAACACATTGGCCCCGCAGTTGACGCACTTGATGCCGACGTCGTCCATGCGCTTGCGAGCCTCGGTCAGCAGCCGATCGCGCTCGGCGGCGCTGGCCCGCTCGGGCACGATGTCCTCGGCGTGAGCCTCGAAGGCGTAGACGTTGCGGCGGCCGAGTTCGCTGATCACATCCAGGCCGGACATAGCCGAGCGCGTTTCGACGCCGAACGGGTCGCGACCGGTGTTCATGATGGTCCACAGGCCGAAGGCGAAACGGTCACTTTTTTGCGGTTGATAGCTGGACATGCTACGCTCCCCATCGCATTCGAGACCCGTCGCACGCGGCGGGACCTGACACGCGTCTTGGCTTGGTTTCTGTGCCAATCAGGCTACCGATTCTCAAGAGAGTTGAAAAGGGCTTCTGGCAAAAGGGCGAGGTGAAATTGTGATCGATCTGCTCGGAAACTGGCGAAGATGTGCTGCACGGCTGCTGCTGATTCTTGTGGCGTCGGCGATGGGTGGGGCAGCGGCGGTCAAAGCTGCGGAGCCGCCGGTCATTCCCGTGGGTCTGGATGCCTATCGCATGTGGGACCATTGGGCCGACCAGCGGATCGGCTGCCGGGCCTACATGCGCAGCACCTACGACCGCCGCGGCATGAATGAGTCGGCCGACTCCGGTCATTACCTCTTTCAGTTGGCGGACGACAACAACGTCGCTCTGGACGTCGAAGGCAAGGGCGTGCTCTACTTCGTGCGTACCAATCACTGGCATGGCAGCCCCTGGCGGTACAGCGTCGATGGCGTCGAGCATATCGTGAAGGAGTCGAGCACCGCCGATCCCGACCACCCGGTAAAGAACTCGACCTTTATCCCGGCTGATTTGTTTCCCGAGCCGCTGGCCTGGACCTGGTCGGTCACCAAGGGGGCGGATCTCAACTGGGTGCCCATGCCGTTTGAGCGATTGCTGCGGCTGGCCTACTCGCGCACGCATTACGGCACCGGGTACTTCATATGGCACCAATTTGACCCGGCCGCCAAGCTCTCGCAGCCGATCCAGACCTGGGACGGCAAGACGCCGCCGGCAGAGGATGTCCTGAAGCTCATCGCCAAGGCCGGCAGTTCACTGGTCCCCGAGCAAAGCTCACCAGAGTTCAAACAGTGGAAGCTGACGGAGCAGCGCGGCCAGGTGGAAACAACATTGCCGGTCGAGATCGCCACGATCGAAGGTCCGGCCATGCTGCGAGCCCTTCGCTTCTCGGCGCCTGCAGATTCCGCCGCAAAGCTGTCCCGTCTCAGTCTGCGTATCACCTGGGACGAGCGCTCCGCGGCTTCGGTCGATGCCCCCCTGCCGCTGTTCTTTGGCGCGGGCACCTTCTACAACCGCGACGGCAGAGAGTACCTGGTCAAGGCCGTCCACTGGAACGTGCGCACGCACGACGGGCGTATCGAGATGGCCTGCTACTTCCCGATGCCTTTCTTCAAGTCCGCACGAATCGAGTTGATCGGCAATCAGGACGATTCGGTTTCTGACATGGATTGGGCCGTGAGTTGGCAACCTTACGCCGAGCCGGCCGACCACGTCGGTTATTTCCACGCCACCTATGCCGATCACCCCCAGCCGGAGTTCGGCAAGGACCTCGTCGTACTCGACACCCGCAAAACCGAAACCGGCGGCGACTGGTCGGGACAATTTGTCGGCATGTCGTGGATCTTCTCGCACGACGCGGTACTCAGCACGCTGGAGGGCGACCCGCGATTCTTCTTCGACGACAGCCAAACCCCGCAATGCTACGGCACGGGTACGGAGGAATGGGGCGGCGGCGGCGACTACTGGGGCGGGCAGAACATGACCCTGCCGTTCGCCGGCCATCCGTGTGGTGCGCGCAAGGCGAAGGAAGCCAAGTGCGAGGAGGACAAGATCGAGTCGGCCTATCGTTTCCTGCTTGCGGACATGATGCCCTTCGGCCGCAACGCGGTCATCCGTCTGGAGCACGGCGCCGTAAACAAATCCGTCGAGCACTATGAAACCGTGGCGTACTGGTATGGCCAACCGACGGCGACGCTGGTGCCCACGGACGAACTGAAGATCGCCGACCTCGACAGCGAAAAGCAGCATAAATACGTCTCGCCGGACGCCTCGAAGCCGGTGGAGATTACCTCGCGTTACGAGTGGGGCCCGGACACGCTCGACGGCAAGGAGATCTACCCGCCGCACAACGATCGCGGCCGATTCACCAAGGGCACCTCGGAGTTCACGCTGAAGCTGCGGCCGGACAACCTCGGCGTGCTGTTGCGGCGGACGCTCGATTACGCCTTCCCCAATCAGCGTGCGGAGGTGTACGTGGCAGATGCGTCGAAGCCCGACGGTAGCTGGCGCAAGGCGGGCATCTGGTACCTGGCCGGCTCGAACACCTGCGTGTACTCGGCACCCAAGGGCGAGTTGGGAGCCACGCAGCACAGGGTGGAAACCTCCAACCGGCGGTTCCGCGACGATGAGTTCATCATCTCGCGCGAGTTGACCGCAGGCCTGTCGGCCATTCGCGTCCGCGTGGTGTTCACGCCAGTGAAAAGGCCGCTGTTTCCGGGGCATCCGCTGCCGGAGTTGGCCTGGAGCGAGCTCAAGTATACGGCGTACTGCTGGGTGCTGCCGTAGCACGACGAGGCCGGCTCTATGCTATACCGGGGCGGCAGATCAGGAGGCCGGTCAGGAACAAGCGAAACTGCCGCGTGCGTGGTATTACTTCAACTGCGATTCGAGTGATTCGAACCGCTGACGCAAGTCGTTCAGCTCGGCATTGAGGCGGGAAGTAGTCTCTTTGAGTTCGGCGATCTCGGCTCGCAGGTTCTCGGCCGCCGACGATCCTGGGCCGGAGGCTTGCTCGCTGCGCGTGCTCGGTCGGTCGACGCCACTTGTAGCGGCGCTGGCTGCGGAGGCCTCGATGGCGGCCAGTTCCTCCGGCGGATAGAACAGGTGCGTGTAGCGCACCGCGGACTGCCCCGGCTGGCGCGGCAAGGGCTTGACCAGCGACGGCTCGGAATTCTGCATGTGATCCAGCGTGGTCATGACCGCTTCGACGTTCTCGAACGCCGCCAAACGAGACGCACGACCGCGCAGCTCGCCCGGCGTCTGCGGCCCACGCAGCAGTAGTTCCGTCACGATTGCGCTGACGCGTTTTTCCCAGCCGAACTTGCCGGCCGTCTCATGCCGATAGCGGCTGGTTCGCGCACCGGGCGCCGGCAGTACCACCGACACAAGCCCCCGTCCACGCAGTTCGTCCAGCGTCGCTTCCACACTGGCCTCGTCCAGATCCATGACCGGGTCGCGGTTGCTCTTCTGATTGCAGGCAGTGACCACCGCATTGATGGTCATGGGGTAATAATCTGGCTGTGCGACGGACTTCTCCATCAGCACGCCAAGCACGCGACGTTCAATCTCGTTGAGTGGTTCGACGGGCATCGATTACTCCTGGCCAGGCGCAGGTATCATTCTCAGGCAGACCGTTACCGCAGCTTGATACAGAGAAGTCTATCGTACCGCAGGTCTGGCGAAAAGTACCGCCGCGCCGACCAATGCCCAACAGGGA
>JBJKSL010000111.1:0-2537 GCA_046704145.1 Phycisphaerae bacterium | reverse complement strand
CGCCCAGCGTGTCGTCAAGCTCCTTGGAGCTTGGCCACTGCAGCGGGCGGTAGCGGCCGCCGCCGGAAGAGCTCTCGCCGTGGCCGCGATAGTCGAACGTGAAGACGTCAAACCCTGCCTCGATCAGCGGGCGGGCGTAGCGGGCGCAGGTGTACATGTCGCTGCCGTACTCGTGGCAGAACATGATCATGCCCTTGACGGCCCGCCGGTTGGGCGTGTTTATGTGCATGCCGCGGAGGCTGGTGCCGTCGAAACTGCGGAAGCGGACGACCTCGCCGTGGATGGGCTGGAAGTCCAGCGGGTTCATCGACAGAGGCGGCGGGGTGTCTACGAAGATGTTCAGGCAAATCTTGACGTACTTGTTCAGTACAAGCGCGATGAAGAGCCCCAGGGCCAGGCACGTGAGCACAATGGCGTACGCGGCCCAGTTCTCCTGGAATGACCAGCTACCTGCCAAGACCAAAGCGAGCGAGAACATAGTTTGCTGGGAGTTCGCAACAGGATAGCCCCGGCGGGAGGCGAAATCAAGAATTAACCACAAAGGCACAAAGTCACAAAGGCAGGGAGAAGCCATCCGCAGGTAACATCGATATCGCAGACGCTAAGGTGCTTAAATAACTGGAGTTGCACAATCGGTGTAATCTGCCCGGGGGATCCTTGCTTTTCCGGTCACTTTGTGTCTTCGTGCCTTTGTGGTTAAGGCTGTTGTGCCGGGGCGGTGGCCGGCTGGGAGCCGGGCTTCTTGCCGGAGGCGACCTGCGAGAGCCACTCGTCGAGCTGCTGCGTTCGCTCCTTGTCGAAGAGCCATTGGTGCTTCTTGCCGGGGACGTAGATGACCTGCAGCGGGATGCCGGCGTCGCGCCAGATCTGCTCGGCCTTCTTCCAGAATTGCGATCCGCCGTCGGCCGTGCCCACGAGGGCCAGCACGGGAACATCCTTGATTGCCTTGCTCTTGGGCAGCGGCGCAAGCGCGTACCCTGTCGGCGTGGCCCGAACGGGGTAGGCCGCATCGAGCACCAGGCCGCCGAACCTGGACGGGTTTTGTGCCCAGAAGAGCAGGGCCAGTTGGCCGCCGGCGCTGAAGCCAAGCAGGATGGGCTTGTTGGCGTCGATACCGGGAATCTTGCCGACCGCTTTCAGCGAAACGGAGAGCTTCAGGTCGTCGCCCTCACCCCAGCCCGCGAAGTTCTTCTGCGTGAAGACCACAAGCGCGTAGCCGTGCTTGAGCAGCATCGGGGCCATCGCTTCGACGTTGTCATTCAGCGAGCCGCCCGAGGGGTGCAGCCAGACGATGAGCTTGTTGGGCTTGGCGGCCGTGGCGTCCGGGCTCATTCGCAGTCGGTACCGCAGGCCGCCCTCGGGATAGTCCTCGATGGTCTTGACGCCGGCGATCTCCTTGCCCGGCCGGTAAGAGGCGGCAAAAGCCGCCCGCTCGTTTTCGGCGGCCTTGGCGGCTAGCGCCTTGAACGCATCCTTCGAGGCCGGGTCATCCCGCAGTGATACAAGGTCATCGTCAACCTTCATGTGGGCGGCGTCGATGAATCCCTCATCGACGGCCTTGTCCAGGGCCGCGAGGGCCTCCTGGTTCTTCCCCAGGCGCGCAAGGCAGCAGGCGAGGTTGTAGCGTGCATTGCCCTTGTCGCTCACGCCGATGGCGATCTGCTTCTTGCAGAGCTCGGCGGCCGCGCCGTAATCCTTGGCCGCCAGCGCCTTGCCAAGCTGCTGCTGAAGCGCCGTGTAATGCTGCACCTTCTGAGCCCGCGTTAAGGCCGGCGATGTGGCCGGTGCGGTTGCTGGAGCTGCCGTTGGTGTCTGCTGTGTAGCGGCCTGCTGTGCGCTGGCTGTAGTTGCCGACAGATACAGGACCATCGCGGCCGCGATCAATGACAGTCTGGACGCCATTGCAGAGCCTTTCATTGTGAGGATGTCACCGGCATGCTGATATCTCAAACACGCTGCCGCGAGGCTGGATTGTGCACTTGCCTGCTTCTCTCTGCGTTCTCTGTGATCTCTGCGGTGAATCTTTATCTGCAGATGATGATCGAGTTGTTCTGGCCGCCGAAGCCCATCGAGTTTGACATGCAGATTTCGACCTTCGCTTTGCGCGGGGCGTTGGGCACGTAGTCGAGGTCGCAGTCGGGGTCGGGATGCGTGAGATTGATCGTCGGCGGCAGGACCTGGTCGCGGATGGCAAGGATGCAGGTGATGAGTTCGGTAGCTCCGGCCGCGGCGATCAGGTGGCCAAGCGAGCTCTTGACCGAACTCATCGGAACCTTGTGGGCCAGCGGCCCGAACACGGCCTTGACGGCCTTGGTCTCCACCTGGTCGTTCTGCTTGGTGCCGGTGCCGTGGGCGGAGATGTAGTCGATCTTGTCGGTGCCGATCGCGGCGTCAGCCAAGGCATTTCGCATGGCGGTCGCGGCCCCATCCCCTTCGGGGTCCTGGTCGGTGATGCGGAACGCATCGGCGCTTGCGCCGTAGCCGATGATCTCGCACAGCGTCTTAGCGCCGCGGGCCCTGGCGTGCTCGTACTCCTC
>JBJKSL010000110.1:0-4143 GCA_046704145.1 Phycisphaerae bacterium | reverse complement strand
CCGCAATGCAAGCGTCCATTAATTGTCGCTTCAATCGCGGGGCTACCTGCTCCAACCGATCCAGTGCGGCCTCCAGTTCGGCAAGCTTGCAGGCCTTGGCGTCGACCATCCGCAGCTTGCCAGCGATATCCCCCAGGCAGCGCGCACCAGCTTCGAATGCAGCCTGCGCCGGTTCTGGACTGCGATGTCCAACATACGCCAGGGTTGAAAGCAACAGACTGCACTCGTCGGCAAGTCGTGCGAGCCCGTAGTATCGGATTCGCGGCGATGCTGATTGCTCGAACTGCGGCCGCAGATTACGCAACAGCAGTTGCTCCACCAGCCACTCGAACAACTCGACCTTGCCGTCCGCCTGGATCAGTTGCTTTACGCAGTCTCGCAGGGCAGCGTGCTGAGACGCTGAGAGTTGACGCAATGCGGGCATCGCCAGATCGAGCACGGGCAACCGCTGGCGATGATCGAGAGCCTGAACCTCCGGCAACAATCGCTCGTACTCGGCAAAAACGCCGGCATCGGTGTGGCGGCTGAGGTAGCCAGTCTGCAGAGATCGCGATTCGGTGTCCTTGTTGGTCAGCAAGGCATAAATCAGGGCACGGGCGGCAAAAGGCTCGCGAGCGGCGCTCTTCACCGAATCCGGCAGACCTTTAATGAGGTTCGCCGCCTGTATGAGCTGGAGCGTGCGGCAGCGACCGATGGTTCGGACCGCACACGTGGCCACTGCAGCACCGGCAAGCGCGGCGACGCCGGCTGATGCCGGAATCATCTTCGTTGAGGCCTCCTGCGTTTCAGCATCCGTTGGCGGTGGCGGAGCGATGAACTCGCCATCCCAGGCCGGCTCGATTCGACGAATACGCTCGGCAATCGGCGGGTGCGTCGGGAAGAAGTTCAGCCAAGATACGGATGCCTGACCGAAACACATGTGGCCGACCTGGTCTGCCGCATCCCCGCTGAGTCGCGAACCGATGGCAGAACCTCCGATCTTCTTCAGCGCCCCGGCCAATCCTGATGGATTGCGGGTGAACTGCACCGACGACGAATCCGCGAGAAACTCTCGCTGCCGGCTGACCGCAGCCTTGATCAGGTTGCCGAAAAAGATGCCCACATAGCCGATGATCATCAGTGCGGCACCGAGGGCCAATAGCCACACGCCGCCGCCTTTCTCCCGTCGGCTTCTTCTGGAACCAGAGTCGAACGCAACGCGGATCAGCACCCTGCCAACCAGCCCGATCGCCAGGATGCCATACAGAACACCGATGAGCTCGATATTGAGCCGCATGTCGCCGTTGAGAATGTGGCTGAACTCGTGGCCGATGACTCCCTGCAATTCATCGCGGCTGAGTCGCTCGAGACTCCCTCGCGTGACGGTTATCACCGCATCCCGCGGCGTGTATCCAGCCGCAAATGCGTTGATAGAGCCTTCATCAAGGACATAAACAGGAGGCACGGGAACGCCGGAAGCGATGGCCATCTCTTCGACGACGTTGAGGAGTTTGCGTTCGTGCGGCTTCGCAATGGTCGCGTCAACGGAACGGCCGCCCACAGACTCGGCCACCGCGCGTCCGCCGGATTGCAACTGCCCGAGCTTGATCGCCGTGCCGACCCCAACAACCACCAGCACACCGCTGCCGACCCACGCAAGCAAACGCGGATCCCAAAGGCTCGGGCCGTGGGCCTGCGCTACTTTTCTGTCACCATAGGCGTTGTATGAGCGGTGATGGTGTTCGTGGTCTATGAACCCAACGCAACAGAGTGCAACCACCAGATAGGTACTTACAATAACCGCCGCTACAGCAAGGCCAAAAAGCACGAGCAATCGGCCCGTGTTTCTGCGAGCTTTCTCCTGCCCCTCAAAGAAGTTCACCACCGCAGACATTGGCCGCACCTTAAAACAGCATCAGACCGGAACGTCGCCACATAACTCCGATCAACTGAACGACACCTTCGGCGCCTGCTGAATCGCCGCTCGATCCTCAAACTCCAACAGCCCTGCATCCTGAGCGTGGCCGAAAAGAGGAGCAAAAAGCACCGGCGGAAACGTCTGCTTGTACGTGTTGTACTCGGTGACCGCATCGTTGAACGCCTGCCGTGCAAAAGCGACGCGGTTTTCGGTCGAAGTCAGTTCCTCACTGACCTGCATCATGTTCTGATTGGCCTTCAGGTCGGGGTATGCTTCAACCACCGCCAAGAGCCGCGACAACGCGCCGGACAGCATCATCTCCGCGCCGCCCAACTCCTGCATGGCCGCCGGATCGCCTGGCTTGCGTCCGGCCTTCTGCAGCCCACCGACCGCCGTGTTGCGAGCGGCGACCACGGCTTCCAAGGTCTCTCGCTCGTGCTTGATATACCCCTTGGCCGTCTCCACCAGGTTCGGAATCAGATCGTACCTGCGCTTGAGCTGCACCTCTATCTGTGCAAATGCGTTCTGAAAGCGGTTGCGATAGCGCACGAGCGTGTTGAAGATGCCGATCATCCAGACGGCCAGTACAAGGACGAACACGGCTAGAATTCCGATGGTTCCGAGAACGAACATGTCAGGCCTCCCGAGGTATACCGACTATGGTTTGAACACGCGCTGCTAGCAGCGTCGTCACAAACACTATCCGTAACAGGTTGGGTCAATGGCGACATTTTATCGGCGTGAGCAGGCCGTCGCCATTCTAAAACGGGAGAAAGTTACTAACCGCATGGAGGGCGCAGCCCGCGTACCTGGTAATACGCATTTACGTATTTGTGTGCGCGACGGATGCCACGTGAGTCTATTCCGGACAGCCTTTGGGCCGCGCGGCGGGCACAAGTGTCAAGTGCGCTCGGTATAAGAACTGCTCGTCGGTCAGGGCAGGTTGGCGCAGTCGATCTCCACCCCGTTGGCGAAGCACTGGGTGTTCGTCACTGTCGGGGCCGTAGCCGAGCCGAAGAGGTAGCCCAGGCCGAAGGTGCCAAGCCCACCGGCGAAGAGGATTTCGGCGCAGCCGGCGGTGAGAGTCAGCAGGCTGACGAAGACAGCAAACAGGGCGATGTACTTGAATCCGCGCTTGTTCATTGGTGGTTCCTCGTATCTGATATTTCGTCACGATGTCGATCGAGATGGGTCTACCGTCCGTAATATCGACGGCGGCAGGCATGGGCTCCCAGACCGATGGCCGCAAACGCAAGCGGCAGCACGCCGGTGGTACCGCACAGCGGCACGGGGGTAGTGGTGGTCACCACCTGCGTGTAGTTGTCCTCCACGTCCACTGCAGCAGGTGCCGCGGCCTGAATCTGCTGGTGGTCGTTGTCTCCCTCCTGCTGGACAGCCGCGTTCAGTTGCACCGAGCCGCTGGAAAGAGCCTCGAACACCAGTTCGACACGAACCTGTTCGCCGGCGGGCAACACTCCGCAGTTGACGATCAGATTGCCGTCCACAATCGAAGAGTTGTCCGGCAGCGTTGCCGCGGATGCCTCCGTGATCAGCGTGGCGGATACAAGCGTGGCGTTCGCTGGAAGCGGTACTGTGACGATCACCGGTTGCGACGCGGCATTTCCGGCGTTATGGACGGTGACCAGGAACGCCAGGTTGTCGCCCACGTGTGACGATCCCTGTTCCTGATCTTCGGGCTCGATGGTGACCTGGACGTCCGGCTGGCCTGCCGGTTCATCCTGCTCATTGCAGTCGGGCGTGCCGTCATTGTCCGAATCGGTATCGGCCACGCCGCAGCCGCAGACGCCCGCTGCAGTCTTGTCGGCATCGTTCGGGCACCCATCGTTGCAGTCGGCAGTGCCGTCGCCATCAGTGTCCGTGTCGGCCACACCGCAACCGCATGCGCCAGCTGCAGTCTTGTTGGCGTCGGCCGGACATGCATCGTTGCAGTCGGCAGTGCCGTCGCCGTCGGTGTCCGTGTCGGCCACACCGCAGCCACAGACACCGGCCGCGATCTTGTCCGCATCGTCGGGACAGCCGTCGTTGTCATCGATTGTGCCGTCGCCGTCGCTATCGGTGGTATCGAAAGTCACCTCATCACCGTAGCTGGTCCCCAGCACGTTGGTGGCATAGGCTCGCACGTAATAGGTCTGGCTGGCGACCAGACCGGTGATGCTGCTGGCAAAGACGCCCGGTCCGGCGTCATCGCTTGTGTGGCTGTCGGAAACCGTCGGCGTGCCGGTGGT
>JBJKSL010000109.1:0-3699 GCA_046704145.1 Phycisphaerae bacterium | reverse complement strand
GTGCTGGGATGGGCTGGGGTGGCGCTTGCGCAGACGCGGGCGGCAAATGCCGACGGCGCGAAGGAGACGGGGGCGAAGTTCGTGCAACAGCTTTCGCAGGGGCAGTTTGCGGAGGCTGGGGCACTGGTTGACGAGAGCGTCAAGAAGCAACTCAATCCGGAGGTGCTCAAGTCGATCTGGGGCGATCTGTCGAAAGGCAAGGGTGAGTTCAAGGGCGTCGGTGCGGCAACGGTTACCGACATGAAGGCTTTTATATGGGTGCTGGTGCCCTGCGATTGGGAGAAGCTGTGCGTTCGCTTGAAGGTAGTACTCAACCCGAAGCTGCGGGTCATCGGCGTGTTTATCTTGGTGGATCCGCAGTATCTCAGAACACCTGTTACCACGCGAGAAGCGGTTGTCGGCAAGAAACCGCTGGAGTTGCCCGGGACGCTCACTCTGCCGCGCGATGGCAAGGTGATGGCGGCGGTGGTGCTGGTGCACGGTTCCGGGCCGCACGACCGCGACGAGACCATCGGGCCGAACAAGCCTTTCCGGGATTTGGCGCTCGGTCTGGCCAGTCATGGCGTGGCCTCCCTGCGGTATGACAAGAGGACGTATTGTTGCAAGCCTTGGACGGCTCTGCATATGTCCGACATCACCTTGGAGCAGGCAGTCATCGAAGATGCGCTGCTGGCGTTGAAGACCTCACGCGCGCAGCCGGAGATAGCCGGTGTGCCCACTTACGTGCTGGGGCACAGTCTGGGCGGGATCCTGGCGCCGGAGATCGCGGCTAGAGACGGACACGTCGCAGGTGCCATCTTGTTGGCTGCGCCGGCCCGGCCGATGCCGGAACTAATGGTTGATCAATTCCGCTACCTGGCCTCTCTTTCGCCGGCCAAGGGTGCGTCTGCGCAGGCTGAGGAGATCGGCCGCGCCATGGAGCGGCTCAAGAAGCATGAGGCCAAGCTGGATGAGCAGATCCTCGGGGCGCCAGCGGCGTACTGGTATGACCTGGCTAAGCGGGACGGCAAGACGGCCTTGAAGACGGCGGCGGGGCTGAAGTGTCGGCTGCTGGTGATTCAGGGTGGGCGGGACTATCAGTCGACCACGGCGGACTTCAAGCTTTGGCAGGCGGAGTTGGGTAGGCAGGCCAATGCGACGCTAAAGCTCTTTCCCGACTTGAATCACCTCTTTACGGCAGGTGATGGCAAGTCCACGCCGGGGGAGTACTACACGTACGAAACGCACGTGGATGCGCGGGTGGTGGATTTGATCGGCGGTTGGTGCATCCAGCGGTAGCTGGAAGACGAATGTTGAATGTTGAATGTTGAATGCAGAATTTAACAGAGCATATCCCCCACCCCTTGCGAAGCGCAAAGGATGGGGCACCGGTGAGCAAACCGTGATCGAGGGGCACCGGGTTCACAGAACCCGGCTCTGAAAAAGCGGCAGCGGGTCCACAGAGCCCGGCTCTGATGATTTGCTGCCAGACATAAGCGTCTACTGTGGGCTTTGATCCGATCTGCAGGTAGAATGCCCGGCTGAGCGGCAAGATGCTGCCGACGCAACAGATGAGGACTTGATACATGCGCGTATTGATTACCGGTTCGAGCGGGCAGATCGGGACAAACCTGGCCTTGGCACTGATGGAGCGTGGTGACGAGGTGGTGGGCATCGATCGGCGGGCGAACGCCTGGACGAACGAGATTCCGATGGTACAGATGGATCTGCTGAAGGCGCGGCCGGAGGACTTTCCTCAGGGGCGGTTTGACGTGGTGGTGCATTTGGCGGCCCACGCCAAGGTGTTTGAACTGGTGGAGACGCCCGGCCGTGCGCTGGAGAACGTGACCAGTTGCTTTTCCGCCCTGGAGTTTGCCCGGAAGAACAAGCTGCCGTTCATCTTCGGCAGTTCGCGCGAGGTGTACGGCGATATCATTCGGCATGTGACCGAAGAGGCGGAGGCGGACTTTGTGGTGGCAGAGAGTCCGTACTCGGCCAGCAAGATCGCGGGCGAGGCGTTCATCTACTCGTACGCGGAATGCTACGGGATGCCCTACTTGGTGTTCCGGTTCAGCAACGTGTACGGGCGGTACGACAACGATCTCTCGCGGATGGAGCGTGTGTTGCCGTTGTTCATCGGCAAGATCGCCCGGGATGAGCCGATCGTCGTCTACGGCAAGGAGAAGGTGTTCGATTTTACCTACGTGGACGACTGCATCGGCGGGATCTGCAAGGGCATCGACGCGCTGGTGTCGGGCAACATCCACAATCAGACGGTGAACCTTGCATACGGGCAGGGCAGCACGCTGGTGGATGCGGTGAACATCATCGCGTTGGCGCTGAACAAGTCGCCGAAGGTCACTTATGAGCCGGCTCGGGCGGGCGAAGTGATGCGCTACGTGGCGGACATCACCAAGGCGCGGCAGATGCTGGGCTACGATCCGCAGACGCCCTTGACGGCGGGGATTCCCAAGAGCATTCGGTGGTCGAAGGAGCACGGGGACCTTTGAAGAGAATGTAGAATGCAGAATGCAGAATGTTGAATTAATAAGAAAGAAGCGAGCAGAGAAAGGTTCAAGGGTTCCAGAGTTCCAGAGTTCCAGAGTTCCAGGGTTCCAGAGTTCCAGGGGTGTGGGGCGGCGTGTCTTTTGACGTGGGGTTGGGATGTTGGTGTACTTTATACGGCATGGGGTTGCGGTGCCACGGGGGGCACCGGGAGTGATGGATGACGGTTCGCGCGATCTGACGCGCGACGGAATTCGGAAACTCGAGCGAGAAGCGGAGGGGCTGGCCAGGCTAAAGGTCAGCTTTGAGCGGATTTGGACGAGTCCGCTCTTGCGGGCACGGCGTACAGCAGAGGTGCTGGCGGAGGCGATGCGGTTGGTGCACAAGCCAACAGTGCTGCCAGCGTTGGCGCCCGGGGGCAATTTCCAGAACGTGCTGGATCAGTTGGCGACTCGCAAGCAGTTGCGGGCAGTGGCTCTGGTGGGACATGAGCCGGATATGAGCAGCATGGCGAGCCGACTGCTGAGCGGGTTGAAGTCGTCGTTTTTGCAGCTCAAAAAAGGCGGGGTAGCGTGCATCGAGATCGGCAGTTTTCAGCAACCGGTGCGTGGGGAGTTGCTGTGGCTGATGACGCCGAAGCAGTTGCGGGGGTTGGCTTAGGTTTTCTATTCCTTCCGACAGGGGCGGCATTCGCCGCCCCTGTCGGAAGGAAAAGAGATATTGCGGTAGCAATGAACCACGGGTTTCGCGTCGCCAGGGCAAGCCCTGGCGAACTGCTACACCCGTGGCTATTCTCGGGCGGCCCCTCCGGGGCCTAAAGAGTCCCCAGCGCTGAACACGTACCAAGTCTGCAGGTGACGGACTTGGTGGAGGACACGCCAGGCTTTTCAAACCCTTCACGGGTTTCACAAACGCCCCGTTGTGCAACCCTTTCAGGGTTGAGGTCTGTTTTGGGGCCTGCTTTCCCAGGGTGCGCTGCGCGACCCTGGGCTATGTTGTGGAACCGCGTTGCCGTTCACGCGAAACACGAACCCGGCTGGAAGCCGGTCCCACATGAAGACTCTCTCGGTTCCGCACGAAAAGTGCTGTCGCACTGCTTCAATTGGTCTGTTTGTCGGAGAAGGCGGCCAGGAGTCGGCAGGCGGCATCCTGGGAGGCGTTCACCTCGGCGACGGGCATCATGAACTGATTGCACATCAGCGAGAACACCAGGGT
>JBJKSL010000108.1:0-2845 GCA_046704145.1 Phycisphaerae bacterium | reverse complement strand
GCGTCGGGCACGAGGTTGACGTGACTATCGCGGACTGCGTTGCGGATCTGCGGGCCCCTACTCGGACGGCGGCGGGAGAGTTGGCCGTGCCGGTACGCGCCCACGAGATGGACGAGGTCAGTGGTCTGGAGTCGCGGCTCGTGCGATGCCTGCAGCGCACTTTGGCGCGTACCGGCACGGCCAACTCTGCCGCCGCCGTCGGAGTAGGGGCCCGCAGATCCGCAACGCAGTCCGCGATAGTCACGTCAACCTCGTGCCCGACGCCGCTGATCACCGGGATCCCGCTGGTGTGTATGGCCCGCGCGACGATCTCCTCATTGAAGGCCCACAGATCCTCCAACGATCCGCCGCCCCGACCCACGATTAGCACGTCGATGCCGCCCAGCGTCTCCGCCTGCTGATTCAGCGTGCGAATCGCAGCAGCAATCTCGCTCGCCGCCCCCTCGCCCTGCACATGCACCGGGTACAGCAGCACCTCCACGCACGCGAACCGCCGCCGCAACGTATGCAGAATGTCATGGATAGCCGCCCCCGTCGGACTGGTCACCACCCCGATTCTCCGCGGATATCGCGGGATCGGCCGCTTGCGAGCCTCTTCGAACAACCCCTCCTGTGCGAGCTTGGCGTGCAACTGCCGAAACGCCAGTTCCAAACTGCCCACGCCCTTCGGCTCGAGCTTGCGAACGTTGAACTGGTACTGCCCTCGCGGCTCATAGACGTCCACGCTGCCCGTCGCGATGACCTCCAGCCCATCCTTCAGCTGGAACTTCACCGCCGAGGCCGCCGACCGCCACATGGTCGCCCGGATCTCCGCCCGGTCGTCCTTGAGCGTGAAGTAGATGTGTCCGCTGCCCGGCCGCGACAGGTTGCTGATTTGGCCGGTCAGGTGGATGTTCGCAGGCAGACCGGCACTGAGCGTCCGCTTGACCAGGGCGTTGAGCTGGCTGACCGTCAAACTCCGCGGTATCAGCGAAGCGTCCTCCTGGGCCGCCATGCGGGATGGATCAAAAATCGGGCGTTGTGAAGCCATAAGCCGCCTGATGGTAAGGTCGGGAGCCATCAGGTTCCAGGGTTCCACGGTTCAAGAGTTCCAGAGACGGACAAACAAGCTCGCTGAAGCCGGTCTTGCCATACTGGTCTCTTCAACTCTGAAACTCTGGAGCCTGGAACTCTGGAACCTGCTCTCCCTGTCACTATGGCACAGTAGGGAGCGACCCTGCCTCGCTGGCACGCAGAGAGGCTTCTGCAGGGCAGTCTCCAAGATGGCTAACTCGCTAGAGGTCATGAACTTAGGCCAGCCGTGACCGCGTCTCCGGCCAGTTTGGCACCTCGCGTGCATTTTCCGGACGACGTGGAAGAGTCCCTGTCATTACTGCAGGCGGCGGATCTTCCAATCTGACTGCGGCCGTAGCAGGATCGTATCGCCCTTGGCTTTAAGGGCGCGGATTGAAACAAGGAGATCAACGACAATGGCAGCGAAACAACTGGCGTACTCAGAAGAAGCCCGCGCGAGCCTCTTGGCCGGCGTGGAGAAGCTGGCTCGGGCGGTCAAGACCACTCTGGGCCCCCGCGGCCGCAATGCCGTCCTCGACAAGGGCTGGGGTTCCCCGAACATCACCAAAGACGGGGTCACCGTGGCCGAAGAGGTCGACCTGAAGGACAAGTACGAGAACATGGGTGCCCAGTTGGTCAAGGAGGCCGCCAGCAAGACCAGCGACACCGCCGGTGACGGCACCACCACCGCCACCGTTCTGGCCGAGGCCATCTACCGCGAAGGCCTCAAGAACGTGACCGCCGGTGCCGACCCCATGCGGCTGGCCCGCGGCATCAAGAAGGCCGTCGACGCCATCATCGAGGAGATCGCCAACATCGCCAACCCCGTCAAGGTCGGGGCCAAGAACGACCTGGTCAACGTGGCCGCCATCTCCGCCAACAACGACCGCGTGATCGGCGAGCTGCTCGCCGAGTGCTTCGCCAAGGTCGGCAAGGACGGCGTCATCACCGTCGAGGAAGGCAAGAGCGCCGAAACCAACTACGACCTCGTCGAGGGCATGCAGTTCGACCGCGGCTACCTCAGCCCGCACTTCGTGACCGACCCCGACGCCATGGAAGTCTCGCTCGACAAGGCCTACATCCTCATTCACGAAGAGAAGATTTCCAGCGTCACCAAGCTCGTCCCGCTGCTGGAGAAGATTGCCAAGGCCAAGCGCCCGCTGCTGATCATCGCCGAGGACATCGACGGCGAAGCCCTGGCGACCCTCGTGGTCAACAAGCTCCGCGGCATCCTCGAGATCTGTGCGGTCAAGGCTCCGGGTTACGGCGACCGTCGCAAGGCTATGCTGCAGGACATCGCCATCCTTACCGGTGGCAAGAACATCACCAAGGACCTGGGCATCGAGCTTGATAGCGTCGCCATCAGCGACCTCGGCCAGGCCAAGAAGATTCGCGTCGACAACGTCAACACCACCATCATCGAGGGGGCGGGCAAGACCGCAGACATCAAGGCTCGCATCGAGCAGATCCGCCGCGAGATTGAAATCACCACCAGCGACTACGATCGCGAGAAACTTCAGGAGCGTCTCGCCAAGCTGTCCGGTGGCGTCGCCCAGATCAACGTCGGTCCAGCTACCGAAACCGAAATGAAAGAGAAGAAGGCCCGCATCGAAGACGCCCTGCACGCCGTACGTGCCGCTCTGGCCGAAGGCATCGTGCCGGGCGGCGGCGTAGCGCTGGTGCGCTGCCTGGATGCACTCGATAAGGTCAAGGCCAAGGGTGACGAGGCCACCGGCGTGGACATCGTCCGCCAGGCGGTGACCGCACCGTTGCGGCAGATCGCCACCAACGC
>JBJKSL010000107.1:0-6868 GCA_046704145.1 Phycisphaerae bacterium | reverse complement strand
CGGCGACTCGCCGCACCTGCGCGAGCACTCGCGAGCCATAATTAACGACTTCGTCTCGTTCATCTTCGCACCGGTATTCTTCGCGACCATCGGGCTGCGGATCAACTTCATCACCATGTTCGACCCGGTGCTGGTTGGCCTGGTGCTGGCCATCGCCTGCGTGGGCAAAATCCTCAGTTGCGGCTACACGGCACGCTGGGCCGGCCTGCCTGCACGCGAATCCTGGGCCATTGGCTTCGGCATGAACGCCCGCGGGGCCATGGAGATCATCTTCGGCCTGCTGGCACTGGAGTACGGCCTGATCGATCAGCGAATGTTCGTCGCACTGATCGTGATGGCACTGGTGACATCGATGATGAGCGGCCCGGCGATGTCGAGCGTGCTGCAACTCAAGCGGCCGCGCCGCATCACAGATGCACTCAGCTCCAAGGCCTTCCTGCATCCGCTGTCGGCAGCCACCGTGCCGCAAGCCATCGATGCCTTGTCGCAGGTTGCCTGTGTCGGCAAGAACCTCGTGCCGGGCGATGTTGCCCAGGCCGTTCTGGCCCGCGAATCGCTGATGTCTACGGGCATGGGCCACAATCTGGCCATACCTCATGCACGCATTAACGGCCTGAATCAGCCGTTGCTGGCCGTCGGCATCTCGCCCAACGGCGTGGACTTCAACGCACCGGACGGCGAACCGGCGAAGCTCATCTTCCTGATACTTACGCCGCCGCAGGACAACAACGCCCAGATTGAGATCCTCGCCGACCTGGCTCGCATCTTCCGCGATGCCGAGGTGCGTCAGGCGGCGGTGGAGATTGCCGGCTTTACTGAATTCAGAGCTCTGCTGCGAACACGACAGAAGTAAACCAGGTGGGACAAGTACAAGGGGACTTTCGCATGGCCAAGACCGCTAACAGCACTACCGTCGGCGAGTTCGCCTCTGCCATGGACATCATCGCCCCGCCGGACATGGCCCAATCATGGGATAACGTGGGCCTGCTGGTCGGCAATCGAGCCGCTCGCTGTGCGAAGGCGTTGCTATGTATCGATCTGTCTGCTTCTGTGCTGAATGAGGCTGTCGCAGCTAAGTGCCAGATTATTGTCGCGTATCATCCGCCGATCTTCCGGCCGATCAAGCGATTACTTGCCGACAGCGGCGACACCGACGCGCTGGTGCATCGTGCGATTGCTGCCGGCATCGCCATCTACTCGCCGCACACGGCACTGGACGCGGCCCCCGGCGGCACCAACGACGTGATTGCCGGCCTGTGCGACCTGGCCTCCGTCGAGCCCTTCGAGTACACCTCCGCGGACGGCGAGCAGTGCAAGGTGGTGACCTTCGTGCCGGCCGAAAAGGTCGATCTCGTCGCCGTCTCGATGGCCGCCGCCGGCGCGGGGCACATCGGCGGCTACGAACTGTGCAGCTACCGCACCGAAGGTCAGGGGACGTTCTTCGGCACGGAGGACACCAATCCCAAGGTCGGCCACCGCGGCCGTCTCGAAAAAGTCCCCGAGATCCGCATGGAGATGGTCGCCCCGCGGGCCCGTCTGCCCGAGGTCATCAACGCCCTGCTCAGCGCCCATCCTTACGAGGAGCCGGCCTACGATATCTATCCGCTCGCGGGCCCGCCCAGCTTCGGCATCGGCCGCGTGGGCCAACTGCCCAAGGGCACTACGCTCGGCAAGCTGGCCAAGCTGCTGCGCGACCGCACCCGCTCCAGCAATCTCGCCATCGTCGGCAGACCTGCCACCAAGCTGACCGCTGCGGCCGTCTGCGTGGGGGCTGCCGGCCTGCTCCCGCTGGAGAAGCCGCGCTCCTCGCGTTGCGACGTAGTGGTCACCGGCGAGCTTCGCCATCACGAGGCCCTAAAGCTGCTCCGCACCGGCCGCTGTGCGATCACGCTGGGCCACTGGGAGTCCGAACGCCCCGTTCTGCCCCATCTCGCCCGCGAGTTGACCCGCCTGCTGCCCGGCGTGCGAGTTGCGGTCAGTCGCAAAGATGCCCCGCCGTTCGGCCACATCTGATTAGCAAGGTTGCTCAGACGAGCCTCTTGCAGGTTCTTAGCATTCGTGCTAAAGTGCCGTCATAGTTGTCAGATAAGGGAATACCGGTCGGCGCCTAGGATGGGACGAGTGCCAGGATGGCAAGGCGACTTCAACTGATTCGACGCTTCGGATCTGCATCTCTCTCGGCGATTCATTGTGCTGCTGCGACCTTGTGGCAGAAAGCAAGGAATCCTGGCTGGTTTCGTTTTCTCATACGAGTCTCGAAAATCCCGGCCGTCGTCGCTGCGTGTCTCACAATAGCAGGCTACTTCTGCCACGCTCCAAAACCGCCCAGAATCCTGGAACTTGCTCCTGCAACCGCACCGGCTTGCACCTTGGGGACTACGCTACCACCGCGATATCAAATCCGAGTAACCTCACCAACAGAACACCTGTCCATGGAAATCGCGGTCAAGAAGCAGCATGAGGAAGCAGAGGCATGGCATCTCTTGGACAACAAGGACATCGTCAGCACATCCAACGGTCTGGTTACAGATTATAGCGTCGATACATCGCAAGTCGTGGAATCATATGTAGGTCACGGGGAGAGCACGCCTCACGGCATCTATCGCATTCAAGCTCGTGCGACTGATGAAAACGGAGAAGATGAGAAGTACGGCTCTTTTAATTATGTGTTCCGATTGACTGGGCCGTACATCAAGAGATTTCTCGAACCTGTTCAAAACAAGAACTTCCTGAACGAAGAAGGTATGGTCGTCTACCGGGCCATGGATTGTCGCAAAGGCTACTCATCTTCCAACGTATGGCAGGCCTTCGATCTCAATTCTCATTGTGTCATCCAAGGATCGTTCACCCTTGATTGTTCGAGCCAAGCCCCTTGTTCGCTCCAAATAGGCCTGTGTGCCAAGGGAGCCCAAAACCGTTTGCATCCGCAACTCTCGTTCATCATGGGCGATGGGGGGCTGCAACGCTTTTCAATAAAATGCCGGGACGACGTGAACTCCTCGCGAAAGAAATGGAGGACCGACGACGATTCAGAAGGGCCTTCTCTAATAGGTGACGGTCGAACACTCAATCACTTCTATATTCTCGTGACAGAGAGGCCGCACGATCACTCTCAAATTGAGTGCAGCATCTACCTTTACGTTCACTCGCGGGATCACTTTTTCTGGACCGAAGCTTTTTCTCGCACACTTCCAAAGGCATACCTTCCTTCCCCTCTATTCTGGCTTAAGATTTGCGGATGGAAGCGTGGTTCCATCTGCCTGCGAGAGTTTGAGATGGCAGAGTGGGACGGAGAAGAAATAGGTGGGCCCTCCACATTCTGTGAAGCCCATGTCCGCGAGCGTCCGTTCTTGGAGGTGGCCGCTGGCGATCACCCCCGCTTCTAATTACAGCCTCTGCCGTCAACCGGTCGAACCATATACGTCATAACCATATATATTGCAGTAGCTTGGCTTACAGCAGCCTCGATCACTCCTCTCACTTTCGATCCGCCACCGACGCAATTGACGCCGACCGGTTGCCGATAATACCTGCATGACTCCGACTTTCCTGCTCGAACGAGATCGAACGGCCGGCCGACGGCAGAAGCCGATAGCGTCCCACACGGTGGCATCCCAGAGCGTGGCGTCCCAGAGCGTGCGGGCCACGGCTGACGGCCACGAGGACTTGATACGCCAGCCGCTGACGGCGGAGGTCGATCGGCGTCTGATCGCCAAGGCCCTGACCATCCGCCGGACGGAAGAGCGTCTGCTGGACTTGTTCGCCCAGGGCCAGATCAGCGGAACGGTGCACACCTGCATCGGGCAGGAGTGGGTGGGCGTGGCCGTCGCCGAGCATCTGCAACTGGGCGACTATCTGTTCAGCAATCACCGTGGGCACGGGCATTACATCTCCTGGACAGACGACGTGGAGGGCCTGATTGCCGAGCTGATGGGCCGATCAACGGGCGTGTGCGGGGGCAAGGGCGGCAGCCAGCACCTGTGCCGGGACGGGTTCTTCTCCAACGGGATTCAGGGCGGGATCGTGCCGGTGTCGGCGGGTCTGGCCATGGCCCAGACGCTGGCGACGGACGGCAAGGGCATCGCCGTAGTGTTCATGGGCGACGGCACGCTGGGTGAGGGTGCCGTATATGAGGCTTTTAATCTGGCCTCCAAGTGGGATCTGCCGCTGCTGGTCGTGTTGGAGGACAACGGCATTTCGCAGTCGAGCGAGCAGGTGGACACGCTGGCCGGCGACATTTCCGCTCGGGCCTACGCGTTCGGCATAACGTACATTTGCTCGACCACTGACGATCCCGCAGGATTGCTGAGCGCGACCAGGGTGGCAGTGCATCGGGTCCGCCAGGAGCGGCGGCCGGCGTTCCTGCACGTGCGCACTCGACGGCTGAAGCCGCACTCCAAAGGCGACGACACGCGCGATGCGCAGACGCTGGCGGAGCTCGCGGCCGGCGATACGCTCAACCAGTTGCTCGCCACGGGGTCGCCGCTGGTGCAGCAGTTGCTGTCGGCGATCGATGAACGGTTGGACAAGGCTGTCGCAGGTGCGACGGCTGCGCCACTGGTGACGGTGGCGGGCGAAGCTCACAAGACAACTGCTGCGGCGGTGTCCGTAAAATGGCATCCGGTCGCATTCGAGCCGCAGCGTGGCAACGAGGCCATCCGCGGTGCGCTGGCCAAGTCCATGCGCGAGGACGCGAGCATTGTGCTACTGGGCGAGGACGTGTGCGATCCGTACGGCGGGGCTTTCCGTGTCACCGCAGGTCTGAGCAGTGAGTTCAGCGACCGCGTACGCAATACGTCCATCAGCGAGGCGGCCATCGTCGGCATCGCCAACGGGCTGGCGCTGGCGGGCAAGCGGCCCATCGCGGAGATCATGTTCGGCGACTTCCTGTTGCTGGCGGCGGACCAGATCATCAATCATGCGGCCAAATTCGCATGGATGTACGACGGCAAGGTCACCGTGCCGATGGTGATCCGCACGCCTATGGGCGGCTACCGCGGCTACGGCCCGACACACAGCCAAAGCCTGGAGAAGCATTTTCTCGGCGTGCCGGGTACGCGTGTGCTGGCGCTGACGCATCGTTATTGTCCGGGGCTGATGTACGAGCGGTTGCTGGCCGACATCGATCGGCCGACGCTGGTCATCGAGAACAAATCGCTTTACAGCCAGCGCACCGATCCGCAGCCACCCGCAGGTTGGCAACTCGAGGCCAGCGAGGCGGCCTTCCCCACGTTGCGAATGCGTCCGGCCGAGGAGTGCCAGATAACCGTCCTGGCATATGGTGGGATGGTGCCGATGGTCGAGGCGGCGCTCGCCCGGCTGTTGGAAGATGAGGATCTGGCCTGCGAACTGCTGATACCTACGCAGCTGTATCCGCTGGATCTTGCTCCCGTGCTCGACTCGGTGCGGCGTACCAGCCGGCTGCTGGTGGTCGAGGAGGGGCAAGGCTTCGTCGGATTCGGCAGCGAGGTCATCTCTCAGGTAGCTTGTGCCGTGGGCGGTGCGGCGAAGTTCGCCCGCGTATGTGCGCAGCCCTGCCCGATTCCCGCGTCGAAGTCTGCCGAGCAGCAGGTGTTGCCGTCGGCGGAGGAGATTTTCGCTGCGGCACGGTCGCTGGTGCTGGCGGAATAGATGGTGGCCGTTCAATTCCCTGCTGTGTGTCTGCCGCCCCTTCGGGGCTCAATAGTGATTTCGTGAGGTTCGCCCGACCGGGGGCTTACGCCCCCGGCTACAGTCCTGCGCCCTTGCAGGGCGAAGAGGCAGATGCCAGCAACGCGCTTTGCAGGATTAAAGGGATGGATGCAAGCAACGGCGTTTGCGAGGCGAAGAGGGCAGGCGCAAGCAAGGGCGTTTGCAGGGAAAAGAGGGTGGATGCGAGCAATGGCGCTTGCAGGGCGAAACGGGCAGGCGCGCATCCCTTCGGGATTGCGGCTAAACGTGGGCAAGTAGAGAGCTGGGGGGTTCTTGTGCAACTATGCCCCAGTAAAAGTACATGCCTACGCATGATCTCGCGAAAGGCCGTCACTCCCTGTTCAAGTCGTTCACCAGCAGGCGCAGGACGCCGATGCTCTTGCGGTTGAAGGTGAGGGTCAGACGGGCCTTGTCGGGGAACTCGTTGTCCTCGCCTTCGATAGGGCCGGGGAAGGACTCCATCTTGCCGGCGGTGATGATGCCGGCGTACTTGTCGTTGAGTTTGGTGAGCTGCTCGGGGCCTACTGCCGAGTTCAGGCGCAGCACGAGCTTTTCGGCCACGTAGCGGGAGGAGTGGTATCGCCGATAGAAGTCGGTGATCTCCTGGGCGGCGACCTCGGCGTCGTCGGTGAGCTTGAAGAGGTTCATGTCCTCAGGGCTGATCATGCCGGTACGGAGCAACTCGGCGGCGACGTAAGTTCGCCAGTGCTGCCAATAGGTGCCGCCGGGGGCGTCGACGAGCACGATGGGCATGAGGGCGGCCTTGCCGGTCTGGATGAGGGTGAGGGCCTCGAAGCCTTCATCCTGGGTGCCGAATCCGCCGGGGAACAGCGCGATGGCCGAGGCCTCCTTGATAAACAGCAGCTTGCGGGTGAAGAAGTACTTGAAGTTCACCAGCTTGGGGTCGTCGGCGATGATGCTGTTGGTACGTTGCTCGAAAGGCAGGCGGATGGCGACGCCGAAGCTGCCCTCGCGTCCGGCGCCGTCGTGGCCGGCACGCTTGATGCCGTCGCCTGCGCCGGTGATGGCCATCCACTTCTTGGCACGCATGAGGCGGGCGAACTTGTCGGCCTGAAGGTAGTCGGGATGGTCGGCGGGCGTGCGGCTGGAGCCGAAGATGCTGACCTTGCGAACCTCATTGTAAGGAGCGAAGACCTTGAAGGCGTAGCGCAGCTCC
>JBJKSL010000106.1:0-3362 GCA_046704145.1 Phycisphaerae bacterium | reverse complement strand
GCCTCGACGAAATCGCCAACCTTGAGGTCGGCGGCCTTGGCAGGCTTGCCGTCGATCAGAATCTCAGCGTTTGCAGCGATTTTGGCCATGAACGGCAGGGTCTTGCCGGCGTGCCGCCAGCCGATGGTCACGCTTCCGGTCTGGGCGTTTACGGCTTCGAGCTTTCCTCTGATGGGATGGGGCTTGTAGACAGCGGGTCGGCTGGTTGGGGCCGCCGCAAAGCCCCACTGCGGAGCGGCCATCAGCATAGATACGGCCAGCATGGCGGCGTAATGAACACGATGAGTCTTGCGGTTCGACATAGGTTTTCCTGTATAGACGGTTACTTTCGGTTACGTTGAGCGGACGAGTAAGCCTGCGATTCGTTTTGCAGCGCTCGTCGTTTGTAGTTCCCTCGTTCGGAACCCATTCTAAGAACGGCCGTTGCAGGCGACAAGTTCGCCGGGGGAACGGTAATCAACGCCATGGTCTGTCCTGGGGGCGAGATGGCGGCTTGTCCCGAATGTGGGAATACTGTCAGTTGAGGGCGGGATGGCGTCCTGCTAAACTTGGGTGTGAGCATAGAGCCCAGAGAGGCCCCACGCGAGTTGCACCTTGCCCTCAAAACAGCTGTGAAAGCCACTTCAAAGATGCACGAAGCGCACGCACTCAGCCGAATTGTCAGTCTGGCCGGCGAGTTGCCTGCAGGCACGGTCTGCCTCGTAGGGGCGGGGCCGGGGGATAGCACGCTTGTTTCGGTGCGCGGAGCGGTGCGGCTGGTACAGGCGGACGTGGTGCTCTATGACAAGCTCATCGGGCCGGAACTGCTGGACTTGGTGCGGCCGGGGGTGGAGCGGATTTTCGTCGGTAAATGGCCAGCGTTTACCGGCGATTCCGGTGCGCAGCCTTGGACGCAGGACCAGGTCAACGAGGCGTTGGTCGTGCATGCACGCGCGGGCAAGCGGGTGGTGCGGCTCAAGGGCGGCGATCCGTTTGTATTCGGCCGCGGTGGCGAGGAGTGCGAGTATCTCGCGCGGGCGGGTGTACCCTTTGAGGTCGTGCCAGGCATAACCGCGGCGTTCGGTGCGCCGGCAGCGGCGGGCATACCGCTCACGCATCGAGGGGTGAGTCGGTCCTTTGCGCTCGTGACCGGACATGCCGACCCCGGCGATCCGCAGCCTTTGGATTTCGCGGCCTTGGCACGGATGGAGACCATCGCCGTCTATATGGGAGTGAAGAATCTTGCCGCCAACTGTAAGCAACTGGTGGCAGCGGGGATGAAGCCCGACACGCCCGTGGCGGTCATCGAGTGGGGTACGCGGCCGAGGCAGCGTACTATTGTGGGCACCGTCGCGGACATAGGTCAGCGGCTCGCGGATCAGCAGGTAGAGCCGCCGGCGATGGTGCTGATAGGTGAGGTGGTTCGCATGCGAGAGAACATCGAGTGGTTCGAGCGGCGACCGCTGCACGGGCGGGTCATTGCGGTCACTCGCCGGCGCGAGCAGGCTGAGGGCCTTGCCGGTGAATTGGCTTCGCTGGGGGCGGAGGTGATCGAGGCTCCGACGCTGGCGATCGGGCCGGTTGAGGATTACGCGGCGGTGGATGAGGCGTTGCGCGGACTTGAGCGGTATGCCTGGCTGGTGCTCAGCAGTGCCAACGGGGTTGATATGCTGTTCGAGCGGCTGGCGGCGATAGGACGTGACGCGCGGCAGTTGGCGGCCGTTCAGGTGGCGGCGGTGGGGGCGGCCACGGCTGGCAGGCTTGCCGAGCACGGCATTAATGCGGATCTGGTGCCTGAGGAGGCTGTCGGGGAGTCCCTGGCCAGTGCGATTATTGAGCAGGGGGTGGCTGGCAAACGCATTCTGCTGCTTCGGGCGGAGGTGGGCCGCAAGGTACTGGTGGAGGCCCTGCAGGCCGCAGGTGCGGTGTGCGACGACTTGGCGGTCTACAGGACGGTCTGCCCTGCGGAGCTGCCTGCCGCCTTCGTCGAACGGTTCGATCGGGGCGAGGTGGATTGGATCACGTTGACGAGTCCCTCTTCGTTTCGTAACCTCATGTCACTGCTAGGGTCGCAGCGGGCCGGCGGGCTTTATAATGTCAAGCTGGCGAGCATCGGCCCGGTGACCACAAAGGCCGTCCGTGAGGGCGGGTTCGAGGTGGCAGCCGAAGCAGACCCGCACGATGCTTCGCGCCTGGTGGCCGCGATCTGCCGGCAGGTGGCGGAAGAAGGATGAGGGTAGACTTAGAGAGGCTTGGGGCTTTTTGATGTCACTCAGCTACACGGTAGTGAGTATTGGGGCTCTGAGCCGCAACCGGTTCTGGAACGAGACTGAACCGCGGCGGATGGCTCATGCCACGACGACGCTGGTGCAGGAGGGTGACAGGAACATCCTCGTCGATCCCGGCTTGCCAGAGCAGGTGTTGGCTCAGCGGCTTGAGGAGCGGACGGGGCTGAAACCGGAACAGATCGATGTGGTCTTTCTGACGAATTTCCGCCCGGTGCATCGTCGGGCACTGCCGCTGTTCTCCAAGGCGACCTGGCTGATGCACGAGCCGGAGATCCAGGCGGTTCGCGAGCACCTGGACCAGTTGGCGGGCTCGCTCAGGGGTGGCGAGGGCGAGGATGAACTGTGGGAGGCGGGGGACCTGGACTGGCAGGATGCCGGTCCGATGGAGACAGAGGCCGATCTGGACGAGGCCGACGCGGGTCCCAAACACGAGCATCGCGAGTTGGAGGCGCTCGTTCGGCATGAGCGGATGCTTCTGGACCACATTCGGCCGGCGGGGGAGAAGCTTGGGCGGCAGGTACACCTGTTTCCGTCGGTCGGGCCTACGCCGGGGGCGGCGGGTTTGTTGCTAACGGAGACGTCGCGCACGGTGGTCATCGCCGGTGATGCGGTGGTGAGCCGAGACTACTTCGAGGCGGGCCGGGTGTTCGAGCAGGTCTACGATCTTGAGACTGCCCAGTCGGCGTTGCGGGATGTGATGGAAGTGGCGGATATCATCGTGCCCGGGCACGACAATCTATTTGTGGTGACGGGTCGGTGAGGTCTGCATGTGGGTGTGCATTCGCGGCACACTTGCGGGGCTTGAAAGAGGCGCGCGGGTGTTGCTGTCAAGAGCCGTTTTTTGCTCTTGTGCGGACGCTTTGAGCGGGCAAAATAGGGGATGGGGAAACGTTGCTTGACACCGATATCGTCGGTAGTTAGGCTCGACTTGGGACCGGAGCATAGTGTATGGAAGTGCGGATGGATCTGGCTCGCATCGTGATCAGCGAAACGAGTCAGGAGCAAATAATCGTCTTGCGTGAGCGTGATGGCGAGCGGCAGTTTCCGATCGTGATCGGGCTGACCGAAGCCTACGCGATCGACCGTCGCGTGAAG
>JBJKSL010000105.1:0-2824 GCA_046704145.1 Phycisphaerae bacterium | reverse complement strand
GGTCGGGCGCTATGCGGACCTCTGGCTCACCCAGTGGAGTCATCTCGCCCGGCCGGAAGGCCCGCATTACATGGGATCGGTTCTATGATCTTCGTGACCGTCGGATCGCAGATGGCGTTCGATCGCCTCATCAGTGCGGTGGACGCCTGGGCAGGCAGAACAGGGCGGTCGGACGTGTTCGCCCAGATCGGCCCGAGCGACCTTCGTCCTCTGCACGTGCAGTACGCGAAATTCATCGAGCCGATGCAGTTTCAGGACTGCCTCGACCTGGCCGACGCCATCATCGCCCACGCGGGCATGGGGACCATCATCGGTGCGGTCGAACGCGGCAAGCCGATCCTGGTTGTCCCTCGTCGAGGCGACCTCAGCGAGACACGCAACGACCACCAGGTGTCGACGGCTCAACGTTTTCGCGCACTGGGGCTGGTGGAGACGGCCATGGACGATGCGGAGCTCCTGGCCAAACTGGATGCAATCGAAGACTGGCGAGTGCGCGTAGTGGCGGCGCGACAAACGCGTCAGGTGGGGGCCTGCCCCCTCGGCGACGATGAGATGTGCACGGCCGGTGACTGCGGCATGGAGGATGGCTGTCCGAGGCTGTTGGAGGCAGTGAAGAAATTCGTAACCACCGGAGCAGTGCCGAAGTCCGTCTGACAAGACCGTGTGGGACCGCTTCCAGCCGGTCTGATGTCAGCTGTTGTCAGACAGTCCAAGTCCCAGCGAATGCGTATGATGCGTGCTGAGAAACCCATTTCGCCAAGAACCCCCTGGATCGTCTGCATTGGCGGTGAGGACTGGTGGTATCACAGTCATGCTCACTTTGACATCCAGGTCATGAAGCGGCTGGCCCGCCGCTGTCGCGTGCTGTACATCTGCTCGATTGGCATGCGCATGCCCAGCGTGCGGCGGGATGCCCAGTTCTGGCGGCGTATCCGCAACAAGCTGGCCAGCGTGTCTCGCACCGTGCAGCAGGTTGACACACGTCTGTACGTCTACAGCCCTATGCCGTTGCCTCTGTACCAGTGGCGATGGGGACGCGGCCTGAATCAGGCGTTGCTCGCTGCCCAACTGCGAGCCGTCTTCGCCCACCTGGCAATCTCCCGACCATTGTTGTGGGTCAACACGCCCACCGGCTGGCCTGTCGTGCGGAGCATGGGAAAATGCGGGCTCGTCTATCAGCGGACCGACGAGTATGCGGAGCTCAATTTCGACAACTTCAATCGCGATTACGTCCGTGCCGTCGACGCAGAGTTGCTGAGCGCCGCCGACCTCGTGTTGCACGTCGATCCCGATCTTCACGCACGAACCGCCAATCGCACCAAGCGTGCACTTCTGCTCGAACAAGGCGTGGACGAGCGATTCTTCGAGCCGCCGAGGCGCAGGCCGGAAGACTTGGTGCAGGATTCAAGGCCGGTGGTCGGCTACGTCGGCAATCTGGAGCCGCACAAGTTCGACGCCGAACTGGTGTGCAAGACTGCGAGTCTGCTGCCCGACTGCCGGTTCGTGATTGTCGGCCCTTATCATCAGAATGCGGACTCGTTACGCGAGTTGCCGAACGTGTCCTTTCTCGGGTCGCGGCCGCACGAACAAATCTCTGATTACGTCAAGGCATTCGATGTCTGCATGTTGCCGACGGCCCGCACGCAATGGGGGCTGCACTGCAAGCCCATAAAGTTGATGGAATACCTCGCCGCAGGCCGGCCGGTGGTGGCGACACGCGTGCCTGCTGCCGAGCACTTCGACGGCCTGCTACACGTGAGCGACAACGCCGAAAGCTGGGCATCCGCGATTCGCAGTGCAGTAGCGCATGACGATGGCCAACGCTCAGAACGGGCCCGCAGACGGCTGTCCAAGTGCACCTGGAACCATCTCGTCGAACGGATCTGGAGCGAGTTGGCTGAGTGTGGCCTTCTCACTCGCGACGACACAAATCCATGCCGCGGCCGCAGCGCGCCGGCACAAGAGATACTCAAGTGATTAATGTTCGATCGCTATACCCCGTGTACTGCACCGACCGAGGCGTGAGCCACACCTGTCTTTCGGTCTGCGAAAATATGATCAACCCGGCGATGAATGTCACGCTCACCGTCGTGTCAAGCGAGCCGGGCTTGCATCGCCCATTCGTTAAGAACGCCGTACCCACCTGTCTGCGCGTAGTGGCGTGCCGCAAACCCGCACACCACATCCGCCACTGGTGCACGGAGCGAAGATTCCTCCAACAAGTCCGGCCCGGTGACGTCGCATACCTGTGGCCGGCCGTGTCCATCGAAGTCTACGAGAAGCTCAAGGCCAGGGGCCATCACATCGTGATGGAACGCATCAACTGCCATCGTGCCACCGCCTATCGCATCCTTGAGGAAGCGTACGAACGGCTGGGCTGGCCTCCCTCGCACGATATCATGCCGGAACATATCCGCCTGGAGACAAATAAGCTGGCCATTGCAGATCACGTCTTCTGCCCCAGCCCGTTCGTCCGAGAATCCGTGCTCCAGGCGGGCATAGGGCCGGAGAAGATTCTGCCGGCAAGTTATGGCTGGGATCCGCAGCGTTTCGCCGGCAGCAATCGCTCGCTCGATCCTGCAGAGGGGCTGACCGCTTTATTTGTTGGACTGGCGTGCGTCCGCAAAGGCATTCCGCAACTCCTGAAGGCGTGGTCTCGGTCAGGGATCAAAGGTCGCCTGGTGCTCGCGGGCGACCTGGCTCCTGACGTGGCTGCCAATTGTGCGGATGAACTGAACCGTGCGGACGTCATGGTTCTAGCGGATTGTTGGGATATCGGTGCGGTCTATCGCTCGGCCGATGTCCTGGTGTTGCCCACATTGGA
>JBJKSL010000104.1:0-2803 GCA_046704145.1 Phycisphaerae bacterium | reverse complement strand
CCTTCATGCGGGTGCCTTGCCAGATCTTGCGGCAGGCGGGACGCGTGGTGTATCGGCTGCTGGCCTGGAATCCCTGGCAGCACGTCTTCCTTCGTGGTGTCGATGCACTGCGGTGCCCGATGCAGTGTTGAAAGGCAGAGCCGATGTCGGGGTATGGATGCCTCGACCAACCGTGACCCGCAAAACCAAAGAAGGTAAGGTGGTGATGAGTAGTGCACAAAATGGAAACGCGGCCGCGACCCCAGGAAGGGGCGAAGCGGGGAACCCTCGCGCCGGCGACCAAGGCCGCCCGCGTGGCTCAACCGCCTTCCGCGTTCGCTTGTTTAAAGTCTAGAGAGGGGGACAGTCCCATTTGGCGGCGAGTACGCCGCAAATCGGGACAGTCCCCAGCGGTTTTGGGATAGCTTCCACATTCTCTTCAGTATGCCCCTCTCGCCCGGCAGACGGCCGGGATGGTCTTGAGCAGGTATTTGAAGTCTTCGAGGATGGAATAGCGGTTGATGTACATCAGTTCCAGCTTGATCCGCTCGTCAAGCGGGAGCACGCCACGGCCGTTGACCTGCATGGGGCCGGTCAGGCCGGGCTTTATGCTCAGGCGCTTGCGGTGCCAGAGCTTATAGCGTTTGACCACGTCGACCTGCTCAGGCCGGGGGCCGACCATGCTCATGTCCCCTTTGAGGACGTTGAGCAGTTGCGGCAGTTCGTCGAGGCTGGTCCGCCGCAGAAGGTGACCCAAACGCGTCACGCGAGGGTCGTTTTCGATCTTGAACATCGGCTCGGGCAGGCTGTCCAAGTCGACCAGTTCGCCCAGGCGGGCCTCGGCATCCGGCACCATCGAGCGGAACTTGTACATGCGGAAGCGTTTGCCGTTCTCGCCTACTCTTTCCTGCGAGAAGAACACTGGGCCTCTGCCGCGAGACTCAAAAAGTATGGCAATCGGTATCAGCAGGAAGAATGGTAGGGCCAGTATCAGACAGAATGACGCCACCGCCAAGTCGAAGACGCGTTTGACCACGCTCTGGTAGCCGGTAATGACTGGGTCGCGCAGGCCGATGAGCGGGATGTCGTCGATCTCGCTCATGGTCGCACGGATCATGACCACCTCGAACACGTCCGGCACGATGCGCAGCCGCAGATTGCGATCCTGGCAGCGGTGGGCGATGTCGAGGATCTGCTGATGGCGATGGCCCGGCAGTGCGACAATGACCTCTTCGGCCTTGGTGCGGTCGATGGCTCGTTCGAGATTGTCCACTGTGCCGAGAATTCTCGGCCGACGCCCGCCGGGTTTCGCCGGTTTTCGAGGCTTTGCTTCCTCGCCGTCGGTCAGGAAGCCGACGAAGCGATAGCCCAGTGAGTGATTGTCACGAAAGGCCTGGGCCAGACGTTGGGCGATGGGTCCCGTGCCGACCAGGAGCACGCGTTTGAGGCCGTATCCCCGGCGGTGCAGGGCCTGCTGACATGAATGCTTGATGGCCCGCGAGGCGGTCAGCATCCCTGCCCCGGTGATGGCGTACAGAGCCATGACCAGACGCGGATACACGAAGTGCCGCCAAGAAGCCCCGTATTCGAGCCCCACGAGCGAGGGCGATCGGCTGAAATAGACGTAGGTGTTGAAGAAGGCGATGGTGACCGCCAGGGCCGCGACCAGCCCGGTCACCTCGAAGAACAGCGGTCTTTTGAAGTTGTAGATCTCCAGGGCGCTGGCCACGACCAGCCAGATCAGACCCACGACGACAAAAGTGTGCACGATGATAGACGTGGACAGGGGCTCCGTCGGTGCCCCCAGCCGGCAGCCTTCCTTGATCGCGTAGGCCAAGGCTAGAGCGGCCCAGTTGATGGTCACGTCCGTCAACTGGTGCAGCACGCGCGAGCGCAGGTTGTCACGCCGGATCTTGCGAACCATGAGCCGCCGAGTCCCTGCAGGAAGAGTTGGCCAGAGTACGGATGCCGCAACGACCGCTTGCTGCTGGCATCCGAGCTTTTCCTCGGGAGGTTATTATACCTCAACAGATAGAGCTATCAATTGAATTTCGTCTCATCAGTGGCTTTGGCGGTTTTTGATAGGCCGGGCAGCGTCAGAACTTGACGTAACACATGCACCCAAAAAACACACGCCCGCAGGTTCTGCCTACGGGCGTGTGTAATGAATTGTTGTGACAGCATGTCGCCAGAACGGTCAGACCTGCGGCAGTTCGAAGCCTTTGCGATACTTGCGGCCGAGCAGTGCGTTGGCTTCGGCGTCCTCGATGCTGTGCGCCGCGTCCTTGTAGCACTTGAGCTCTTCGGGCGACCAGAAGATCTTCCGGCCACCGTTGATGCTCTTATCGGTCTGGCGGCTGAGCTTGAGCGACAGGTTGGCCAAGTGGCAGGCCACGACGGTGTTGTAGTGCTTCTCGATGGATGCTATCGGCGTGCCGCGCGTCCTTACGCACTTGAGGAAGTTCTCGGCGTGAGCCTGGTGGGCCAGGCCGTCGGCGCCGTTGGCCGGCTTGTAGAAGCCGTTGGCGTTCTTGCGGGACTCGTCCGTGTAGCGGTAGGGGCTCTTGGGATCGTCCCAGTTGACGCGGTCGGCGTCCAGGCGCCAGTCGCCACGAGTGGCATGCAGGTGCCCGACGGTGCCGTGGAAGTCCATGCCGTAGCCGCCGGCGCTCCAGGGCTTGCCGCTGGTCTTGCGCATGGTGTAGGTCTGCACGAAGCCCTTCGGGGCGATCTTGTCGACCGGGCCGAACTCGTACACGGCCTGCATGACGTCAGGCGTGTCGCGGTCGTCTTCGAGGACGAGGTGGCCGCCGGAGGTCGACAC
>JBJKSL010000103.1:0-2755 GCA_046704145.1 Phycisphaerae bacterium | reverse complement strand
AGCCAATTCTTCTGTCGCGAACGACTGGTCCCTGATCAGTCGTTCGCGACAGAAGAATTGGCTGGGGAGATGGCGATCTACTTCGCCGAGCTGACTTTGCTGCCCGCGCTTCGGCCCCAGTCCTTGGCCGCCGCGAAATCAAACAGCATGTGGATGCGCTGGGGAGTGAGAGCGGGGAACTCGGCGTCCACCGCTCGCATGGCCTCACTGGTGTGCGTCATGTCGAACTTCGGCGTGTGCACCACTCGCGGCGTGAACAGGTCGTACTGATCCCACAGCAGTGACTCGGCCTGCGAGCAATTGCCCAGCACCTCGCTCGGGTCCGCGAAGTACCCGCCATACAGGCCGAAGTACTCCTCGTAGCAACGCTTCATCATGTCGTTGGTCGGACCTTCCGGGTTGCACAGGTGGTAGATACGTCCGTGGAACTCCGGACGCAGCACAATCTCGGCGATCATCTTGGACGCGAAGTCCACCGGCACGATGTTCTGGCGATCCTCCGGCCGGCCGGGGATGCGCAGCGGAATGTAAGTCTTCTCGCCGCTTTCAGGGTCAACATATTGACGCTTGAGCACGCTGACCAGCCGCGCGAACTGATAGAAGCCGGCAAACTGACAGGTGTAACCGGTTTCCGAATCGCCAATGAGGAAGCTCGGTCGATACACGGTCAGGCTTTGCCCGGGCAGGGCGGCCCAGTCGGCCAGCATCGATTCCGACATCCACTTGCTCTTCTCGTAGTCGGTCTGGAACTTTGGCTCCGGCGTGTGGAACTGCTCGGGAATCAGCCCCGAGTTCCACCCGCAGGTATAAGCCGTGCTGACCGCGTGCAGCTTCTTGATGCCGTGAGCATCCGCCCAGTCGAGGATCGCCTTGGTGCCCGCGACGTTAGTGCGGTAAGGGTCGCCATTGCCCACGGCGAACAACTGCAGGCACGCCGCACAGTGCACGATGGCATCGGTTCGCCCCCACGTGATCTCAGGCAGATCGATCGTTGGGCAGCAGCCCTTCCACCAGCTTCAACTGACCGTTCTCCAGGAACTCGTCCAGCGGCGAGCCCATATCGCGCAACTGCTTGCACAGCCGAGCCTTGGAGTCGCTCAGCGGCCCGCGAAGCATCGCCACCACCCTCTGTCCCCGGACCAGCAGATCGCGAAGGATATACTGCCCCAGGAAGCCGGTCGCGCCGGTCATGAAGTAGGTCTGTTGCTGTGCCCTCATGGAACCTCAAATCAAAAACACGCGGCAGAGCATCGGCGGCCCGCGGCGGCAACCGAATCGAACTATAGTATACGAAGTGGCCCCGAACGCCAACTGATCGGATTCCGCCGCAGTTTTCTTCAGAGCCGGGTTCTGTGAACCCGGTGCACTGCCAAACGAAGATCAACCTCATTTATCTGGCACCGGCGTCACAGACGCCGGCTCTGAAACAGGCCCCGGAAATGGCGGGCCCGTAAGGTATAAATCCGTCCGAATGACATAGCTGGCGATCCTGCGGATGCGGAAGAGAGCATCGCGATCCCAAACCATGCGGGCAAAGTCTTGTCTACACGTCAATAGCGGCGACACCGACTGGTTATCAACATGCTGAGACCACCAGCGACGGGCCGCCTGCCAACTCGTCCAACCGTCCATGGACGGCTCAGTCCAAGCCAGAACTGGAGCAGCCAGCGCCGCAGCCACAGGCCGACAGTATTCGCGGACGGATTCCCGCGCTGCCCGCCGCACCGCAGGATCAGGACTCTCCGTAGCCGAGAAGAGTACGTCGGCCGCCTCAGCCTGCCCCGACCGCAACCGATCTACCGCCGCCTCGACAGTCTTGAGGTCCGCAGATTGGACCGGCAACGCGCCCGAAGCCAGTTCTGCTCCGGGCTGCACGAAGCGAACTCTCGCTGCAGCACACTCTGGCGTGCCCACATAGAAGGCGAAACGCTTGCTGGCTAACGGCTGGTGAAAGTTGAACTCTAACTCGTGTACACCTTCGGCATCAACGCTCTTAACAACAGTGTCGAACGACTTGCCTCTCACAACCTCGCCGGTCTTGAACGGCCGTTGGTCTTTCCGCATGGCCTCCACGAAGAACCGCCCGAGTGCCCCGCTGAAGTAAGGCTCAGAGCTCGACACACGCAAGCGATACGCGTCGATCTGCTCGACCCGACAAGCTCCCTCCATCTGCAGCAAATCCGGCGCAAAGGTGAGTGCATGCGTCCGGTACGTGGGGTCCGCCTGGTGCTTGACGCCCAGCTTCGCACCGCGGCCCATGGCCTCATCCAGATGGTACGCAGCATAGATGTTCACGAACGGCACGTTGATGAAAAACACGTCCGTAACCTGCGGGCCCGGCGGCATCCGCATGACCTGGTCAACCGTCATCTGCTCCGCCGCCAGCATCGAGTACCACATCGGACGATATATTGGCACATAAGTCGTCGTCGCAATCAGGAACCAGATAGCCACGCCCGTGCACCAGCGTCCCACCGACTTGGGATGCGTCCTGTCTCGCAATGCCGCACCGAGCACCATGCCGATAGCAAAGCCCACGCTCGGCAGATAGCCGTTGTGCGGTGTGGCCATGATCGGCACCACCGGCAGCAGCCCCAGCAGAATCCACGTCGGCCAGATCCAAAAGCCGCGCACGCGGCGTGTGCTCATGTGATAGCCCACGCCCATGATCGCGACGATCACCAGCATGAGGATGCAATCGCCCGGCACTTCCGACCACGGATTGATCCGCCCAGTCGGCCCGACCGTCATGGGC
>JBJKSL010000102.1:0-2897 GCA_046704145.1 Phycisphaerae bacterium | reverse complement strand
GTATGTAATAGGTGTGGAAGAACTTCCGCAACTCGTCCACGGTGGCGGCATCGAGGTGCGTCATGTTGCCGATAGGCGTCCAGCGGTAAGGATGCTTGCGGAACGCGGCAGCGTAGAGCGATTCGTACAGCTTGCCGAACGGCCTGTTCAGGTAATTCTTGCGACGTTCTTCCTTGACTACCTCACGCTCGGCGGAAAAGTAGTCGTCGTTGATCTTCAGGTGGCCCATGCGCTCGGACTCGAGCCAGAGAGCCAGATCAAGTTCCGCGGAAGGCAGCGTCTCCCAGTAAACAGTCTGATCGAAGCTCGTGTAGCCGTTGACCTTCGCCCCGTAGCGGCTGAGGAAGCGGAAATGGTCCTGAGGGCCGATCTTGTCCGTGCCGCGGAACATCATGTGCTCGAACATGTGGGCGAAACCCTGGCGGTGCGGGTCTTCGTCCTTGCTGCCCACGTGATACCAGACCTGCACGCTGACCAGCGGAACGCGATGATCCTCGAGGGTGACGACAGAAAGTCCGTTGTCGAGTTTGCCGGTCTGAAAGGTCCATTTCTCGGCCGAGTCGGCGAAAGCGGTTGTCATAACGGTGGATGTTGCTCCGAATAAAGCTGCCAGTGCGATTCGGTTGTGCATAGTCTCCTCATTCTACTGTCATTCGACAGTGTAATGTAGTCGTCCTGCCTTCGGAACTCTTGTCCGAAGTGTGAAACCACATGGAGCAATGTTTTCAAACCCCCCGCCCGTGGTTATCTTGCATACATGGAGACGTCTTCGGCACGACTTTCCCGTCGCGATATCGCACTTTTGGCGATAATTGCACTTATCGTCCTGCTACCGGGTACCATCGGCGTCAGCTTCGTCGACCGCGACGAGGGCTGGTACGCACAGGTCATCCGCGAAATGCGATCTACTGGCGATTGGCTGGTGCCGCACTATCTCGGCAAGCCCTGGCTGGGCAAACCCCCGCTGATGTATTGGCTCTCGGGTCTGAGCACAGTCTTGTTCGGCTTCGGCGAGTGGCAGGCACGGCTGGTGTCCGTAATCCCCACGGCGATAAACACCGTGCTGGTCGGAATACTCGGCGCCAGGCTGCGCGGCCGGCAGGTCGGCTGGTGGGCCGCCCTCGTGTTCCTGACCTTTGGAGTCGTGACCGTCATCGGCAAGCTGCTGCTGTCAGATGCGCTGGTGCTGACCTTCATCCTGCTGGCGGTTCTGCTGCAATGGCAGATGGTCACCGAGGGCGTTACGCACGGCCGAGCCGCGGCCCACGGCGTGGTCGTCGGGCTGGGACTGCTGGCCAAGGGGCCGGTAATTCTCATATTCGCAGGCTCGTTCGCGCTGGCGATGCTCGTCGTGTACCGTCGGCAGTGGCGAGCGTGGCTGGGCAATTGGCGATGGTGGGCGTGGGGCAGCCTGGCGATATTCGTCGCGGCACCGTGGTACATCTACATCTACTACGCCGCTCACGATACCTTCGTGCGGCAGTTCCTGACCTATGAAATCATGTCACGACTGGCCGGTCGCAAGAAGATCGGCGGCCCGAACTTCTTCGGCTTCTACCTGTTGATCGGCTTTGTAGCCCTGTTGCCGTGGACGGCATGGGCCATCGCCGGCGTGGGCGGAGCGATTCGGCGACGACGAGAGGATCGCGTGTATCTGCTGCTGCTTTTGTGGCTGCTCATACCGTGGCTGTTTCTGGAGTGCCTGCGACCGAAGCCGCCAAACTACATCCTGCCGTGCTGCGTCCCGCTGGCGATCATGGCTGCTGCGGAGATGGTCCGGCGATGGCAGCAACCCGCGCAGACGGCCGAAAGCAATGCCGACAAGGCCATTCGGCGAGGCGTCTACTGGCCGATGGTGGGCATGGCCGGCCTGATTGTCATCGGCGGACTCTGGCAGTGGCGGCAGGCGTGGGGACTCGCAGCAGCGATCGCCGGGGCCATCATGCTGGTCGGTTTCGTGGTGGCTGCGCAACTTGCCATCAAAAGGAAGCAGCGGGCAGCATGCGCCGCCACCATTGCGACCCTCGTGGCCACTCACGTTGCCTTCGGGGCGATCTTCTTCCCAACGCTGGAGCCTCACCGGTTCAGCCGGAACGTCGCCGAAGCCATGAACGCAACGATTCAGCCCGGAGACCGGGTTCTGCTCGCCGGCTACAAGGAGCCTACGCTTTACGTGTATCTGCATCAGCCGGTCGAAACCATCGCACCGGAATGCGTGGCCGAGGCTCTACGCACGCGCGACCCAAAGCAGCCGCTGGTCCTGGCCGTGGCCCTGGGCGAGGTTGCCAGGCTCGACAAGTCGGCCAAGGATTACATTCTGCGGGTCGTAAAGTCCGGCCAACTCATAGAGGGCTTCAACCACATCAAGATGCGCTCAGTCAAAGTGCAAATCGTGCGGCTGGAGGGAGCCAGGGCCGCGAAATCCCCGCCGGCGCGCTAATGGACCGCCCTGCCGGCCCCCATCCCCTCCCTGCGGTGCCCAATTTGGCATTCTACCCTTTGTTCCTTAAAATCTAAGCTTTTATGCGCTCGCGATAAGGACAGCAGCCGTTCGCGAAACCAGGCTCAGAGAGATTCACGATGTTCAAAGACGTACCGGCACAATTCAATTTTCCCGCCTCCGAGAAAGAAGTCCTGGAGTTCTGGGAGCTCAACCAGATTTACGCCAAATCGCTCCAGCAGCGCGAGGGGGCTGAGCCGTTCGTCTTCTACGAAGGCCCGCCGACCGCCAACGGCCTGCCGCACCCCGGCCACTGCCTGACTCGCACCATCAAGGACGCCTTTCCCCGCTACCGCACCATGCGCGGCTATTACTGCCATCGCAAGGGCGGCTGGGACACTCACGGCCTGCCCGTCGAGGCGGAAGTCTGCAAGGAACTCGGCATCCACACCAAGGC
>JBJKSL010000101.1:0-8428 GCA_046704145.1 Phycisphaerae bacterium | reverse complement strand
TGGCCGGGCTCGTGACGATTCAGGACGTGGCGACGCAGATCGTCGGCGATCTGGCGGGAGGAGCTGCGGAGGATGTGCCCAAGTGGACCAAGCTGAGCGAACGCCGCTACCGCGTTTCCGGCGGGATCAGCATTCACGACTGGTCGGATCAGTTCAACTTTCGGGGGGTGGAGGAATCGGTTACCACGCTGGCCGGGCTTATCCAGGCGCGGCTTGGCCGACTGCCGGTGCCGGGTGACAAGGTTCACTTGGGGAACATCCTGCTGACGGTGGAGACGGTCACGCACCGCCGTATCGAATGGGTTGTGCTCGAGTTGCTGGACGGGCCGACTGTGCCGCAAGGGAGTGCGTCAACCAGGGAGGAGACGAGATGATCCTTCTCTGGAGCGTACTGGCGGTAGCTTTGCTGCTGGCGGCGGGTTACTTCAGCGGGGCCGAGATGGGGTTGTACTCGCTGAATCGGCTGCGGCTGCGGTTGCGGGCGGAACGAGACAACGATGCGGCGGCCAGGGCGTTGTTGGAGCTTTCGGATCGGCGGGAGCGAAGCGTGCTGGCTCTGCTGCTGACGCAGAACCTGCTGAATTACCTGCTTACGGTGGTTACGGTGGGTTTGATTGCGCGAGCAGCCGGGGTGTCGAGCGATGCGGCGGAGGTTTATGCGGCCATCATTCTGTCGCCGGTGGTGTTTGTGTTCGGTGACGTGGTGCCGAAGAACTGGTTCCACGCACATGCCAACCGCTTGATGTATCCGACTGTCAGAGTGGTGCAGGCGTGCGTGCTGGTGCTGCGCTACACGGGCGTGGTTTGGGTGCTGGAGTCTCTCACGCGTTGGCTGGCAGAGCTGAGCGGCCCGAGCGAGGTGGAGACGTGGCGCGGAGCGCGTGGCGAGGTGATAGGTCTGCTGCGTGAGAGCGCGGCGGCCTCAACTGGCCCGATCACCGAAGAGCAGGCCCGCATGATCGAGCGGGTGATGAATCTCGCCAACGTGCGGGTGGGCAGCATCATGATTCCGCGTCGGCATGTTGTGGCCCTGCCGGCGGCGGCGGACCGCAAGCTGCTGGAACAGGTGGTACAGGGACACGATTTCTCGCGGCTGCCGCTGCTTGCGGCCGATCGGCGCAGTGCCGCGGGGGTGGTGAACGTATACGATGTGCTCGGGGATGAAGTGGGCAGGCCGATTCAGGATTACGCTGTTACGCCGGTGGAGATCCAGGCGAGTGATTCGGCTCCGCAGGCGCTGCTCAAGCTTCGGCAAGCTCATCAGTCCATGGGGATTGTCGTCGATCCGCGACGGGGGTTCGTTGGGGTGGTGACACTCAAGGATCTTGTGGAAGAGATTTTTGGTGAACTGGCGGCGTGGTAGCATCAATCCGGTCGGCTGGTGGCGGGACGACTGGCCGGCCGCCTTCGCTGCGGAGCATTGAACCGGAGTTGCTGGATCAGATCGGTCGGCCGTGTGGTTGCGGCGGCTTGGAACCGGCCGGTCGGCTGGGTGCTCGCCCGCTGCCTGAGTGCCGCGATCTGGGTGGAGGTGGGAATGCGATCCAGGCGGGTCTTGAGCTCTTCGAACAACTTGTCGACGGGGGCGAGCACCTGCTCAAGGCGTTCGTGCCGTTCTCGCCAGTCCTCCAACTGATCGGCGGCGTCGATCTCGTCCTCGTGGGCGGCGCGGTAATCATTGCGGCGGGACTCGAGGTCGCGCAGGATAGACATGGCCGAGGCCACCTGGGCGTCGTCCAGGCTGAACTCGCGACAGAAGGTATCGACGTATCGTCTCCAGCCGTTGCCGTCGCTGTTTTGTCCGAGTCCACGGCGTCTGCCGAAGCTGTCGAGCAGGGAGGCGATCCGCTGCTGCCGGGCCTGCTCCCATCGCTCGCGTCCGTTCGCGACTTGATCGGCGGGCAGCAGCGACTCGACTCTCTGCAGCACGTTGGCCGGGTTCATCAGAGGCGCTCCCTGCCATAATGCACGCATGCGGGTGGCGAGTTGTTCGGTCTGCTGTGCATCGACGGCGCGGCCTTCTCGACGGTCGCGTGACTGGTCGGCTAACTGTGCCCGCAACTCGCGCAGTTCCTGGGCGTGCTCGTTGCCGTAGGCTTGCTGTTGCGTCTTGAGCAGGGCAAGACGCGCCTGGACCTGTTCGCGTTGCGCGTCGGAGAGTTCGTAGGCGTTCGCGATTCTGTCGAGGTAGCTGTCGGCCATTCTCTGGTAGACGCGTTCGAGGGTCTGGGGATCATCCCAAAGGCTTCGTCTCTGCACCGAGCGCGGGCGCACCTGCGCCCAGGCAGGAGTCGTGGTCAAGCACACTGCCACCGCAGTCGCCAGAATCGCGTGCGATCGAGCCATTCACTCACTCCCAGTGGAAAAACACGCCCCGGACTATTGCCAAAGTTCGCGTTAGGCCTCAGTATACTAGCTCAGGCGTGCGGGCAGTCCATCCACATTCTGGGGATGGTTGGGAGGATTTGGCGCGGATCCACGTTGCCAGCGACGCCGGAGCCCCTTTTGGCAGTTCGACCGGGGCCGCCAGACAGTTTGCGCCGAGGATCTTTACGCATGGATTCAACCGCCGTGGCTGGTCAACCTACGCGAGAAACCACTCCGCTGGTCAAGCGTGTCTTGATCGTGGGACTGGACGGGGCCACTTTTGACATTCTGAACCCGCTGATGGACGGCGGGCACATGCCGAACCTGAAGCGGCTGATCGCTACGGGCACGTCGGGCATCCTGGACAGCACCAAGCCGCCGATCACGCCAGCCGCCTGGACGACGTTCATGACCGGCAAGGGTCCGGGCCGTCACGGGATCGTGGACTTCGAGAAGTACGACGTCCGCACCAATCAGCTTTCGTTCAACAGCACGTACGAGATCCGCGAAAAGACTATCTGGGAGATTCTCAGCGAGAAACGCTTCCGGGTCGGCTCGATCAACGTGCCCATGACCTACCCGCCGCGGAAGGTCAACGGCTTCATGATTTCGGGGTTCGAGACGCCCAGCACGGACACCGAATTCACCTGGCCGCCGGAGCTCAAGCGGGAGATTCTGCATCGCTGGCCGGACTACAGCTACCGCTCGGATTGGCAGCGCAAGGCGTTCGGCGGGGACGAGCTGTTTCAGCGTAACGTTCGGCACATCGAGCGGAGCTTCTCGCAGGGCGTCGAGCTCACCACCTGGTGCGGCAACAAGTACGGGTGGGACGTGCTGATGGTGCTGTTCAAGCTGGTGGACAACATTCAGCACAAAGCGTGGAAGTATCTGGACCCCAAGACTTCGCATCGGTATCCGTCGCGGGCCAAGATCTCGGCCAACTGTTTCGCGGAGTTGGACAAGACGATTGGCGATCTGGCCAAGTACGCGGAAGAGAATAATGCTCTGCTGGTGATCATGTCGGACCATGGGCACGGCAGCCTGGACGGTAAGGCACAGCCAAACGCGTTGCTGGAACAGTGGGGATATCTGAAGCTTCGCAGCCATGTGGGCCAGGTTCGCCGCCGAGCAGAGCGAATCGTCGCTCGCATGATGGGCCGCACGATGAAGCGGTTCGACGCCAATGTCGGTGTCGAGCACGAGATCGATCTGGACTGGAGCCAGACCAAAGCCTGCGTGGTGCACGCCGGCATGTATGGGTTCCTCTATCTGAGCCTGAAAGGGCGTCAGCCGGGCGGGATCATCGAACCTGAGGATTACGAGCGCGTCCGCGACGATCTTCGGGAGCGATTCTTGAAGGTGACGACCCGCAAGCCGAGCGGCGAGGCGATCAACGTCTTCCCGGAAGTGCACAAGGCGGAGGAGCTCTACAATTGCTCGCGTGCGGAGCAGCCGTGGATGCCGGATCTGCTGCTGGTGCCTGATGCCGGGCTGGCCGTGGTCCGGCGGATACGCGGGTCGGCGGCGGTGCGATGGTCTAGCGATCGCAGAATGGAGGGCACGCATCGGGTTGAAGGCATCCTGGTGGTCAACGGCCCGAACGTGCAGGCGGGGAGCACGATTCGTGCGACGATTGCGGATATTGCTCCGACGCTGCTGGCGGCCATCGGGCTGCGCGTACCTGCCGACATGGAAGGCCGGGTGCTGAGAGAGCTATTCAGTGCCGAACTGGGCGTCGAGTACGAACCGCCGCAGAAGATCAGGGTGGGCGAGCACGAAGAGGTCTTCAGCGACGAGGAGAAGGAAGCACTGTCGCGGCGGTTGTCAGATCTGGGTTACCTGGAGTAGCCGGCGGGCAATTGGGCGGCTTTTATGTGGAACCGTCTTCCATCCGGTCATGTGGACCGGATGGAAGACGGTTCCACACAGGCGGAAGGACGCTGTTGACTCTGGGATGAAGCCCGCAGCGCGTTCATGCGCGGAGATAAACCCCGCGGCTCGTATGTGCTACACCATTTCTTAAACTGGCCTAGCTTGCTGGTTGGGGTGGATTCAGGGTTACACCGCCTGCGATGTTCCACACCTCGCCGAATCCGTTCTGCATGAGGATGCGGACGGCGCTATGCGCCCGCTGGCCCACGCCGCAGTACACGTAGACGGGCTTGTCACGATCGAGTTCATCCAGTCGGCCTCGCAGCGTATGCAGGGGTATGTTCACCGCACCGGGCAGGGCGCCGGCGGCGTATTCGTGTTCGGTTCGTACGTCCAGCATCTGGCCGTCCGTCGGCAGTTCGCCCGCCGGACTCAGCCGATCCAGGCCGTCCTCTTCATTGCAGGCAACGAACGCGGCGATGTGCAGCGGATCCTTGGCGGAGCCGAACTGCGGCGCGTAGGCCAGGTCCAGGCCTGCGAGGTCGTCGATAGTGGCGTGAAAATGCAGTGCAGTCGCAACGACATCGATTCGCTTGTCGACGCCACGCCCCCCTACTGCCTGGGCGCCAAGCACTCGACGAGTGCCTCGCTCGTAGACGAGCTTGAGGATCATCTGCTCGGCGCCGGGGTAGTATCCTGCGTGATCGCCGCGGATGGCGTAGCTCCAGCCGACGTTGTAGCCCGCCTGCTTGGCGGCGCGGACGGTCAGCCCGGTATTGGCGGCGGCTTTGCCGAAGAGCCCCACGATGGCAGTGCCCAGCACCGGCGTGGTCCGCGGCGAACGTCCCGTGGCGGCATGCTCGCCGGCTTGTCGGCCGTTGCGATTCGCGGGCCCGGCCAGGGGAATCCGCACGTTGCGTTCGTAGACGGCGTGCATGACCTCGGCTGCGTCGCCAACCGCATAGATGTCGGGATCGTTGGTCTGCGAGTACTCGTTGACAGCGATGCCGCCGCTGGAGCCGATAGTAAGCCCGGCATCGACGGCCAGTTTCACGTTCGGCCGAACGCCCATGGACAGCAGCACGAGGTCGGCCGGCACCTCGAGACCGTTAGCAAGTCGGACTGCGGTGACCTGTCCGTCGCGCACACTGAGTTGCTCGAGCGTTTGGCCGAGGTGCAGTTTCACGCCGCGCTTACGCATGGCGGCTTCCATCCCGCGGGCGATTTCGGCATCGAGGAGGGGCAGAACTTGCGCTTGCTGCTCGACGACGGTGACGTCGATGGCACGCTCGACGAGAGCTTCGACCATCTCCAGTCCGATGTAGCCGGCCCCCACTACTACCTCATTGGAGGGCTTGCGCTGTTCAACGAAGCTCTTGATGCGATCTCTGTCGGGTACGTCGCGAAGCGAGAAGACGTTGCTGGAGTGCACGCCTTCCCACTTGGGCACGATGGGCGACGCCCCTGGCGAGAGAATCAGCTTGTCGTAGCGTTCCCATGTCTGCTGGCCGGTGCCGCGGTCGAGCACTTCGATCCGCTTGTTCGGACGGTCGATGCGTAGCACCTCGTGACTGGTGCGGACATCGATGTTGAACGTGTTCTTGAAATACGGCGGCGTGGCCAACAGCAGCTTCTTGCGATCGACGATCTCACCGCCGATGTAATAGGGCAAGCCGCAGTTGGCGAAGGACACGTGCTCGCCGGCCTCGAATATGGCGATCTCCGCATTTTCGTTCATGCGACGTGCACGAGTGGCGGCACTGGCTCCGCCTGCGACGCCACCGACGATCAGGATTCTTGGTGATGCCATGTACTAGTGCTTAATTGGAACGGAGGAACACTGTTGGACACGGATGCAGTGCAAACAAGGCAACTGTTGTCCGTGCATGGGCGTCAACAAGTTGACGCGGTCCTAAGAAAGATGTCGCATAATCGCGAGTAAGCGTTTAGTCGGTATTGGCCGCCATATCGAGCTTTTTCGCACAGCAGGACGGAGCCGCCGCCGCAGTCTCGGGGGCTTTGTTCCAGGGCATCCGCTCCAGCAGCATGGCCATCGGGCAGTAGCCAGTGAAGCCAGCGAAGAGCAGGCCGGCGGTCACGAACCAATCGATCAACAGAAATCGCACATCGATTCTGGCCAGGAACAGGCCGATCAGCAGCAAAGAGCCGGCGGCGATCAGGACCTGGCGGATGATCGGTATTGTCTTTTTGACTTTGACCACCTCGACGCCTGCCCTCTTGCAGGCTTCGATGCCGCCAGTCAGCATGGTCAAGTTGGCGAAGCCTGCCGCGGCCAGATCATTGTAGGCCTGCGTGGAACGCATGCCGCTACGGCACATGACCAACAGCGGCTCGTTGCGGTCCCAGTTCGCGGCTGCACCGAGCAGCGTCGGCAGCGGCACACATTCGGCGAGCGGCAGTCGCTCGGCGGCGAACTCTGCCTTGCTGCGAACGTCAATTATCCGTCCCTTCCAGTTCGTAAGCTTATCTGCAGTAATGGTCTTCATCTTCGTAATTACCTTTTCTCTAACTGGCGATTAACCGGAACCGATCCCGGGCGATCAGACGTCGGTGCCTGTAGCCCGGTCTTTGAATTTCACGCCTCAGGCTCAACTTTGGAATTCCGGCGGGCAGGTTTCGGGGTAGGCCCCATTGCCCGTCGTGCTCGGCGAATGGTTGCTGATGCAGCCCAGCAGCCAAGACGGTTGCGGGCTGGTCACGCGGTAGTAGACCGTCTTGCCCTCTCGTTCAGCTCCGACAATGCCGTGGGCCTTCATGATGCCCAGATGTTGACTGGCGGCGTTGGCTGCGATCCCCAGGTGGGCGGCAAGCTCGTTCACCGAAACACGCCGCTGCATCAGCAATTCGCACATGCGCAGCCGATGCGGGTGGGCCAGCACGCGGAGCATCAGGGCGGCCTGCTCCAGGCGTTCCATGGGGATCAAGCTGTCGAGTTCCACGGCTTCCATGTCACCAGTATATATCATGAGCTCATGAGTTGTCAAGTCGAATCAAAGCACCAGGGGCCTGGATGTGTTGCAAGACATTAAGCATCAAACACTTGGGCGAACCGCCCCACCGTCGTGGGGCGCATCGCCGCTTGACAAACCGCTGGCTTCCCTACACAATGTTTTGTCTGCGATCTTGAGGCTGCTCCTCAGGATGCGTTTGGGCCGTGGTGCAATTGGTAGCACACCTGACTCTGGATCAGGATGTTCTAGGTTCGAGTCCTAGCGGCCCAGTTTTTACCCCACAGGTAGCTTCGTCAGAAATAGCCCCGCCAAGCTCTACATTCTCCCCGCCATCGTCCGCCAAAACACCCCGGTTTTGCAGGGGATTTCGTGCGTTTTCATCTTTCGCAGTTTCGCCCGATTCGCCGTATGATTCGCCACCGCCCGCCAGCTTCGGCCCTCTCGCATTCGTGCCGGCGGACGCCGTTTTGCCACCAGCGCACTTCAGTTTTTGTGACAGTGGGTTTCCATCGGTCCCGGTGAGTTGCAGTATTGCTGGCTTCGCCGCAAGGTGCTTGCCCTTGCCCAGATCCGGCAGGGCCTCAACGGCGGCCGCCTTGTTCAACATATTTGGATCAATGTACGGGCCCATCGTCAGCTTGATGTCCGTGTGACGCATCAGTTCTTGAGCCGTTCGCGGGGCAACGCCGGCGATCGCCATCAGTGTGTTGGGTGTCTGTCGCCCCATCGCGTGAAAGTCCGCCCGGCGGCCCAGTTCGTCCGTATAGTCGATCTTGGCAGCCGCCAGGTCCGCACGGAACTGCTTGATGCCGGGCACGTACGGGAAGACAGGCTCGGCCGGCCGGGCGTTCTTGGGTCTATGTTTGCGCAGCTCGTCGACCAGACCCGCGCGCAACGGGTGCCGGGTCTCGCGTTTGCCCTTGCTCGTCTCAGCGCGCGTGATCAAGTAAGCCGGCAAAACATCGATGTTCATGTCCGCCCACCGCAGGGCCTTCACGTCGGCCCGGCGGAGCTGGCAATACAAGACCACCTTGTAGCACAGGTCCCGCCGCGGTACCGGCCGATTGCGATTGTCCCGTGTGACGTTTGCCGCCACGTGCAACAACCGCTCGAGCTCATCGAGAGACAGGGCCCGGCGCTTTCGCTTTTCCTTCCCGCGACCGTCAACCGGCGTGACGCCGGCGAGAGGGTCAGTGTCTATCCGGCCACGCCGACGG
>JBJKSL010000100.1:0-3747 GCA_046704145.1 Phycisphaerae bacterium | reverse complement strand
CCAGATAGGCCAAGCGATCCTGGATGGCCGGCCCGTAATCGTGCGACTTCTTGCCGAACAGCACCTTGTAGGACTCACGCACTTCGCGGATCTGCTCTTCGCTGTAGCTCCACCGGCGCATCCCGGTCTCGTTGAAGCCGCGGATGCGACTGGGGTCGCCTGCGATGGACATGAACGGGGGCACGTCGGCCACGACGCGCGTCATACCGCCCACGTAGGCCAACTTGCCGATGGTCGTAAAGTGATGCACGCCGATGATGCCGCCCATGGTCACGCAGTCTTCGAGGTGCACGTGCCCGGCAAGTTGCACGCAGTTCGAGAGAATGCAACTGTCACCCACCACCGCGTCGTGCGCGATGTGGCAGTAGGCCATGAAGCGATTGTGCGAGCCAATCTTGGTCAGGCCGCCGGCGACCTCCGTGCCGCGGTTCACGGTGACACATTCCCGAAAGACATTGTCGTCACCGATCTCCAGCCGGGTGGGCTGCCCCTTGTACTTGAGATCCTGAGGACTCTCGCCAACGACCGCACCTGCGAAGAACACGTTGTGCTTGCCGCACACCGTTCCCGCCCCGATGGTCACGTTGTTGCGAAGCTCGCAACCGCTGCCCAGAACCACGTCCGGCCCCACAACGCAATGCGGCCCCACGTAGATATCCCGGTCGAGCTGAGCAGTCTTATCAATGTACGCTGACGGGTGAATCATAGTCTTCTACAGAAAGCTGTTAGCCATTAGCTGTAAGCTATCAGCCAGAAAAAGACACCGCTTGTCCTCTTTGGCTAACAGCTAGTAGCTAATAGCCGACAGCTTCTCCCTTACAACGGATCTGCATCCACCATCATGAACTTTATGTCGGCCTCCGCCACCTGGGCATCGCCGACACGCGCCGTGCACGAGACGTGGCCGGTGCGCGACTTCAGCCGCCTGGCCTGAGCCTCGAGTATGAGCTGGTCGCCCGGCACCACCGGCCGGCGGAACTTGACCCGATCGAGGCTCAACAGCACCGCCACCTTGCCGGTGTGTTCCAGTTCGCGCGACAGCAGCAGGCCGCCCAGTTGAGCCATGGCCTCGATGATCAGCACCCCCGGCATGATCGGCTGGCCAGGGTAGTGCCCGAGGAAAAACTCCTCATTCGCGCTGACATTCTTGATGCCGATGGCATGCTCGCCCGGCTCGAGCTCAATCACCCGGTCGACCATCAGAAAAGGGTAGCGATGCGGCAGAATCCGCTGAATCTGGCGAATATCGAACACCGGCTCCGCCGTCAATCGCTTACCGAGAGCCTTGGCGTCCTGCATTTCGCGAAGGCGGCGTACCAACTCATGGTTGAGCGAGTGCCCCGACATGCGTGCGAACACGTGCCCGACAATAAACTTGCCGAACAGGAACAGGTCGCCAATGAGGTCCAGCACCTTGTGCCGCACGCACTCATCGGGAAAGCGCAGCTCGTTTTCGATCGGCCCCTCGGGACCGAACACCAGGATGTCCTGGTAGGTCAAATGCTGGCCCAGCCCCGCCGCCCGGAACTGCTCGGCCTCGCTCTGCAGAACGAACGTGCGAGCCGTGGCAATCTGCTGTTGGTAGTCCTCGGGCGTGAGGCGGAACTTGTAGATCTGATGGCCGATGGGCCCGGCGGAGCCATAGTTGAGATCGTAGATTATTTCGAGTGCCTCTTCGCCTTCGTTGCCCGGCGTGGCCATCACGTAAGACTGCCCCTCGGCAACACGGATACTCTCGGGGACGAAAAAGATCTCGCGCGGCTTGTCGAGCGAGCGGATACCCGCCTCGCGCAGCTTGTCGGTAAATCCGCAGGAACTGCCATCGAAGGACGGCACCTCGCCAGCGTTCAGATTCACGAAGACGTTGTCGATACCCAGCCCAGCCAAGGCCGACAGGCAATGCTCGACAGTTTCAATCTGGACAGAGCCGTTGCGAATGGAGGTCCGCCGCAACCGTTTGGCGACATTCTCAACGCGCGCGGGGATGGAAATGGCCGGCTTCTGATCCTGGCGGACAAAAACAATGCCGGTGTCCGCCGGAGCAGGCTCAAACCGGAGGGTGGCAGCTTCACCGGTGAACAGGCCGCGCCCGGACAGTTCGACTGGCTTGTCAATGGTCTGCTGATGCTTCAAGCTGCTCGACCCGTTTCGTCAATAACTCGACCTGCTCGAAGAGCGACGGCAAGCGGCGTACCTTGGCCTGTTCTCGCGCCCAGATCTCGTGCGGAGCGGCGGGTGCCCCGATCACCGTGGTTCCCGCCGGCACATCCTTTGAGATGCACGCACAGGCGGCCGACTGAACGCCGTCGTGCAGAGTCACATGGTCGCGAACGCCGACCTTCCCCCCGAGCACCACGCCTTTGCCCAGCCGGGTACTGCCGGCGATACCGCATTGGGCCACGAGCAGGCAGCCTGGCCCGATCTGCACATTATGGGCGACCTGCACGAGGTTATCAATCTTGGTGCCTCGGCCGACGCGGGTGGTGCCGAACTTGGCCCGGTCGATGGCACAGCCCGCCCCGATTTCGACGTCGTCCTCGATGGTGACGGAGCCGATCTGCGGGATTTTGATGTGGCGACCCTCGATGAACTGGTAGCCGAAGCCGTCGGCCCCGATGGTCGTGTTTGGGTGGATGATCACGCGATCGCCCAGGCTGCAGCGTTCGCGGACGACCACGCCCGGCCAGAGTTCGCAGTCTGCACTGATAGACGTGTCGTCGCCTACGAACACATTCGCGTGCAGGACGGTGCGGTCGCCGATGGTCGTCCCGTTGCCTACGACAACACCGGGGCCGATGGCCACATCGCGTCCAAGCTTAACGCCCTCGCCCAGGATCGCCGTCGGATGCACGCCGGCTTCGGGTTGCGGCACGGGCGGGGCGAAGTGTTCGAGCATGGTTATGATGGCCACTGACGGATTGGCGACGAGCACTGCCGGCATGGGCGTGGCGCCGTAGTCCTCGCGGACGACGACCGCCCCGGCCTTGGACGCCGCCAAGCTGCGGGCGTACTTGTCGTGCGAGAGCCAGGTTATGTGCTCGGGGCCGGCATCAGCGACGCCGTTGATGCCGCTGATGCGGACGGCCGCATCGCCCCGAACGGCTCCGTTGACCCACTTGGCGATCTCAGCGAGTGTGTAAGTCTTGGCCACACCGTCCTCGTTTTATTGTCACCACGGAATACACGGAATACGCAGAATAGAGATAGCGAACCGATTTGTTCTTCTTTCCGTGTGTTCCGTGTATTCCGTGGTCTTACTCTTCTGAAATCTCAAACCACGGAATTCAGAATACTATTTGCTGAATTCCACCGATGCCGCCCCGCCGCGTTTGATGAACTCGGCGTTCAGGTTCGCCAGGACTTCGTCGGTCATGTCGACAGAGGACTCCGCAGAGGCGTACACGACCTTGATGTTCAGAATCTGAGCGAGCAGGGCCTTGGAGTCGGCGACGTCGGTCTTGAGCCGCTCGCGTGTGAGCACGATGTCCACGCCGTGAGCCTTGGCGACCTTCTCGATTTCTTGAGTCATCATCTGGTAAGTTCGCAGCACCCAGCGTTTGTGGCTCTCGGCGAGATTGTCGCGTTCGATCTGCCGCCAGACCTCGTTCTCGAACATCATTTTCTTGACCTTCTCGTTCTGCTTGTACCATTCGGCACTGTCTGGAGCGAAAGCCTGGAGAGCTTGCTGCTCGGCCTCGGTCTCCTTGGCGCGTTTCTCAGCCTCTTCGCCCAGCAGCTTGGTGTGGG